>NZ_JBVVQE010000034.1:0-75192 GCF_055811435.1 Mesorhizobium sp. WSM4837 | reverse complement strand
CGAGTACCTTCGCGTGGTGCCTCGCAGAATTTGCCCGACGGTTTGACCGGGCAACCCCCGCCCCCAATATAACTGGCCGGGGGGGTGGGGGCCAAGAGGGGTGGGGATTGATACCGGCCGCGCCGGCTTTAACCATCTGTTCACCATAAGGTTCGATGCTGTTTTTCTCAGGCACCACTCCGCACGACGTTTTCGATCGCAGTTTGCTGCGCACTACGGGAGAAATGGCTTTGACGGTTGCCGACATCAACAGGCTGGAACAGGCCGCACGCGTTTCGATGAGCGGGTTTCAGGATATCGAAGCATCCGCAATGCGGTCGCCCCGTGATTCCCTGCCGATTCCCGGCCTCGCCGCAATCGGGCTGGCTGCAGTGGTCGTCCTGGCCGCCGCGTTCCAGTTGGTCTGATGGATTCGCGCAGAAGCAAGCCCCTCGGGCCTGAACCAAGGGTGTGCAGCGGTTTTGCGATAACAATTTAAAGCAAAGCGTCGGACGCAAAGCGGCCGGCATCGCAGGAACTTTGGCGGATGTGGCCCGTTCTATGGCGGGAGGACCGTCGCCATGGAACATATCGCTGCCGTGCTGCTGGTCATCGGCTGTTCGAACACGATGACCGAGTGCCGCGAATTGCCCGTATCGGTGAGCGTTTTCGAAACCGCTCAGGAGTGCACAGCGGCGCGTCCGTTTGCCATGGGCGATGTGCAGGGTCAGGCTCCGCGCATCATTGCCAAATGCCTTTCCGTCGATCCGGCACTTGAGGATGACTACGACCGGATCGTCTGGAACGTACGCCCGGACGGCACCCTCGACGCTTCCGTGGAGATTTCCCACCTCGAGCTTGCCTCGAGCGGCGCGCGCCCCGAAAAAGATTCTCTTAGCCAACAATGAAATCGAGCAGGGCAAAACGCTTTTTCGCGTGATAAATGACGGGCGGAGCTACAAGTGAGGACAAAGGCGAGGAGTGACCCTATGCGGAAGATGATTATTGCCATGGTTGCCGCAATCGCGGTCAGCGGTTGCAGCACCACCGAGCAGGATGTCGGCGTCGGCGCCGGTGTCGGCGCTCTGGCCGGCGGCCTGATTGACGGCGGCAAGGGTGCGCTCGTGGGCGCAGCCATCGGTGCCGGTACCGGCCTGCTGGTGCGCAACCTGCGCAATGGCTATTGCCAGTACCGCGACAACCGTGGCCGTCTGTTTACGGCTCGCTGCTGATCCGTTTCAAACGCAAGAGGCATTGGAATCGGAGACCGGACGAGCCGGACTCCGTTTACTTGGACGCTGTATTTGGGGCGCTGCATTTGGGCGCCTTCGAAAACGGTCGGTTGCGGCAGTGTTTCAGTCCGACAGCGGGATCCTGATTTCCACGCTCAACCCGCCATCGTGAAAATCGCGATTGATCGTACCGCGCAATTCGCGCGTCACGTTCAGATCGATCAGCTTGGTGCCAAAACCTGTTTTGACCGGTGGTTCGAGCTTCTTCTTGCCGGCTTCGCGCCAATTGAGAACCAGCGTTCGGTCGCTCCTGTGGCCTTCGACCGACCAGTCGACCTTGAGCGACCAGTCGCCGTTCCTGGTAATGGCCGAATTGCCGGTTTCGCCATATTTTAGCGCGTTCGTCGCCAGTTCGTGAAAGGTCAGGCCGAGCGCTTGCGTCGTCGTCTCGTCGAGCAACACCTCTGGCCCCGACAATATCCCGTCAGGAAGCTCCTTGCCGAACACCTGGCCAAGCTCGATGCGCAAGAGATCGCCAAGATCGGCCTTCTGCCAGCGCGAGCGCGTCAGCATGTCCTGGGAAGCCGCCATCGCTTGCAGCCGGGCCGAAAAAGAAGACGAGAACTCGTGGACGTCGGTGGCATGCGATGCCGTCTGGCGTGCGATCGCCAGCACCCGCGTGATCGAGTTCTTGATGCGGTGCTTCATCTCCTGCAGCATCAGGTCTTTTTCGAGCAGGCTCTTTTCCGTCGTCTCATGAAGCAGCGAGACCGCGTCATAGGCCCGCTCCTGATAGCGGGCCACCAGCGCGATGGTGCCCGCGAGCAGCAGCCCGAACAGGCCGAGCATCACCGGAATGGCGCGCGAGGACGGTTGCGAGAAGGCGCTTGTCGGCCTGAACAGGACGGTCCATGGACGTCCGGCGATGGTGAGTTCGCGAGAAACCAGCAACCTGTCGCCGAAGCCCGACGCCGGCGGCGTTTCCGACTGGAACAAAAGATGGTCGGCATCCACCTTGCCGTCATAGATTTCGATGTTGACCGGCAGCAGCGGCGTCCGGCTGAGCGCGGTCTGGAACAGGTCGCGGGCGCGGAACGCCGCATAAAGCAAGCCTGTTGTCGAGGATCTGGACGCATCGATGCCGTCCGCCGCGGTTTCGATGTTGAGCCGCACGAAGACCAGGAAGCCGGTGAAGGTCTGCGCAGCACCTGTTTCCTGGCCTAGCTGCACGCGCCCGCTCGCGTGCTGCTGGTTGTCGGCCATCGCCCTTTCGATCGCCTCGCGCCGCACCGGTTCGGTGAACATGTCGTAGCCGATGCCGGATTGATTGGAAGGGTCCAGCGGCTCGAACAGCGTGATGGGCGCACGCCATGGCAGCGTCGTCGTGGCCGGATAGATCGCATCGCTGACGCCATAGTCGTGCAGGATAGCACGCTCGACCGCTGCCTCGTCGCCGGCTCTCACCAGCCGGAGAAAGCCGATGCCGCGCAGGCCGGCGAAATTGTCGTTGATACCCAGCGCATCGAAGAACGCCTTGAACTCGCCCCGCGAAATGTCACCATTGCGAGCCTCGAACAGCGCATGTGTCGATCGCAGCAGTGACAGATGCAGGTCGATGCGGCTATCGATCCGGTTGAGGGCGTCGTCCGCCGTCGCCTCGAATTTGATGCGCGCCGCTTCCTGGGTGGCGAAATAGGCGAATCCCGCCATTGTCAGGCTGATCAGCGCGACGGCAATGAACGCGACGATCGGGAAGAACTTCTTCAAATTGCTGCTGCGACCCATGGTTTCCCATCTTATGGGCAAGTCCCCGTGGCAACACAATGGCGCGGCCAAACCATCATGACGGCTGGCATATCACATGACAGGTATTTGACGCTTCAGGCGGCGATCTTCAGCGCGCCTGGTCCCGGAATGGCGCCGGGCGGGCACTTGCCCAGAATGATCATGCCGAGCACCTCGTCCTGAGTCACGTCGCCGGTGCGCGCCGTTCCAACGACCCGGCCATTCTTCATGACGCAGACGCGGTCGGCAAGCTCGAACACATCGTGGATGTCATGGCTGATCAGGAAGATGCCGATGCCGTCGGCCTTGAGCTGCATGACCAGTTCGCCGACCTGCGCCGTTTCCTGCGGTCCCAGTGCCGCCGTCGGCTCATCCATGATCAGGATGCGGGCGTTGAACAGGATGGCGCGCGCGATCGCCACCGACTGCCGCTGGCCGCCCGAAAGCTTGACCACCGGCTCCTTGAAGCGCTGGAAGCGGGGATTGAGCCTGCCCATCACCTTGCGCGCCTCGGCCTCCATGGCGCCATCGTCGAGCGTGCCCCAGCCGGTCATCAGCTCGCGGCCGAGGAACAGGTTGGCGGCGGCGTCGACATTGTCGGCGAGCGCCAGCGTCTGGTAGATCGTCTCGATGCCGTATTTCTTGGCGTCGCGCGGATTGGCGATCGAAGCCTCCTCGCCATTGACGAAGATTTGGCCCGAATCGCGCTTGTAGGCGCCGGACAGGATCTTGATCAGCGTCGACTTTCCCGCACCGTTGTGGCCGAGCAGCGCCACGACCTCGCCCGGGAAAAGGTCGATCGACGCATCGTCGACGGCGCGAATGCCGCCGAAGGCAATCGAGATGTTGCGCATTTCGATCAGTGGCGTGGGAGCAGTCGTGTCAGCCATGATCGTTCCTCTCCATGGTTTTGCCGAACATGATGTTGGACCGAAACGGATGTCCACTTTTCGCTGATTCGGACCTTCGGCTCGGGATCATGCTCAGACCCGCTTGCGGTAGACGGTGTCGAGCCAGACGGCGACGACCAGCACGGCGCCGACGACGACGCTCTGAAGCGGTGAATCGATGCCGAGCAACACCATGCCGGACTGCAGCGACTGCATCAGAAGCGCGCCCAGCATGGCGCCGAGCACAGTGCCGGAGCCGCCGGCCAGCGACGTGCCGCCGATGACGGCTGCTGCGATGACCAAGAGTTCGTCCAGCGTGCCGAGCGCATTGGTCGCCGCATTGAGGCGGGCCGAAGCAATTGCCGCGCTGATCGCGGCCAGAACGCCCATGATCATGAACACTTTCATGGTCACCCAGCGCGTGTTGATGCCGGCGAGTTCCGCCGCTTCCGGGTTGCCGCCAATGGCAAAGACGTAGCGACCGAAACGGGTGCGCCGGGTGATGAAGGTCATGACGATGCCGACTGCGACCGCGATCAGCACCGGTATGGCGATGCCATGGGCGATGAACAGCCCGCCTTCGGGGATGGTAATGCCGTTCCGCTGGGCGTATTGGCGCACGATGCCGATCGGCCAGGGGTAGGAATTGGCGATCCAGACGGCGCCGAGGATGGCGGCGCAGGCGACAACACCAAGCAGGCTCTCCGCCCAGACCGGGCGCAACGGAAACTTGAAGCGCTTGCGCTGCGACCGGCCGTTGAGCAGCATCAAGGCGACGGCCACACAGGCGAGAATGCCGACGATCCAGCTCGCGGTCGCCCCGATCGAGCCACGCGGCCCGCCACCCATGAGCTGGAACGTGGCATCGAGCGGCGCGACGGTGCGCCCGCTCGTCATCAGCCACGCCATGCCGCGCCAGATCAGCAGGCCGCCCAGCGTCACGATGAAGGCCGGAACCTCGAGATAGGCGATGATGAAGCCCTGAAGCGCGCCGATCATGAGGCCGAGCACCACGCCGGCAGCCAGTGCGATGACCCATATCCAGGGATTTCCAAGCTGGAATCCCAAGACGCGGATGAGGAATTCTGCCTGCGCAACGCCCATCACCATGCCGATGACGCCTTCGACGGAGCCGACCGAAAGATCGATGTTGCGCATCACGATGACCAGCACCATGCCGGTCGCCATGATCGCGACCGAGGAAGTTTGCACCGACAGGTTCCAGAGATTGCGCGGCGTGAGGAAAAGCCCACCCGACAGGATGTGGATTCCAACCCAGATGATCAGCAGCGCGCCGACCATGCCGAGCATGCGTATGTCGAGCTCGGTTGCCTTGAGGAAGCGGCCGAAGGGGCTGAGCTCGGATTCACGCGCCCGGTCAGCAACCGGCGTGTTGGAAATCGTGTCGGTCATGATGTCCTCCCACCGTTGCCGTCTGCCGCGGATGCCGGAAGCAGCTTAGAAATTACCCGCGAGACGCGGAAAAACAACTCTTTTGAAAAAAACGCCGCGGCGTGAAGCCGCGGCGTTTCAGGTTTTTTGGCGAAGGCGGATCAGTTGCAGACCGGGACGGTGCCCGCCGCCACGCCGGCGCAGACCTCTTCCTGCTTGATCCAGCCGGCGTCGATGACGACGTTGAGATTGTCCCTGGTGATGGCAATCGGCGTCAGGAACAGCGACTTGACGACATTGCCGCCCGGCGTGGTGAAATCCTTGACACCGGCAATGTCTGTCATCGGCTTGCCGTCGGCCAGCTGCGAGGCGATCTCGGCGGCGTTCTTGCCGAGCTCGCGCGCGTCTTTCCACACCGATACGGTCTGTGTGCCGAGCGCGATACGGTTCAGCGCGGCATGGTCGCCGTCCTGGCCCGAAACCGGGACGGATCCGGCCAGGCCTTGCGCCGTCAGCGCCGCGACGACGCCACCCGCGGTGCCGTCATTGGCGGCAACCACCGCATCGACCTTGTTGTCGTTGGCGGTCAGGAACTGTTCCATGTTCTTCTGGGCGTTGGCGGGAAGCCAGCCGTCCGTATAAGCCTCGCCGACATTCTTGATCTTGCCGCTGTCGATGGCATCCTTGAGCACTTCTATGGAGCCGGCGAACAGAAAATCGGCATTAGGGTCGGCGCCCGAGCCCTTGATGAAGACGTAATTGCCTTCCGGCGCCACCTTGAACACTTCGCGGGCCTGCATGCGGCCGACTTCCTGGTTGTCAAAGGTCAGATAGAAGACGTCCTTGTTCTCGATCAGCCGGTCATAGCCGACGACCGGAATGCCTTCGTCCAGCGCCTTCTGCACCGCCGGACCGATGGCCGAGGCATCCTGCGCAAGGATGATCAGCGCGTTGGCGCCCTGCGAGATCAGGCTTTCGACGTCGGTCAGCTGCTTGCCGGGATTGGACTGTGCGTCAGCGGAGATATATTTGTCGCCGGCGGCCTCGATCGCCGCCTTCATGGCGGCTTCGTCGGTCTTCCAACGCTCTTCCTGGAAGTTCGACCACGAAACGCCAATGACCTTGTCCTTGGCCTGCGCGGCCGACGCGAGCGTCAGCGACATGGCGACCCCCGCCAGAATGGCGGCTGCGAATCTCTTCATGATATTCCTCCCTGCGCCGCGTAGGGCGCGACCAACTGGCCCGAAGGCCGGCACAAAGGCTCTATTTTTTCGAGCCTCGAAAAAATACTGGTCCAACGCCGAAGCACTGTCAACACCAATTCTGATGGATTTTAACGTCCTGTCGGGCTTTTTTTCGAGGCTCGGAATAAATAATGACAGCCCCTTCTGCTTCTGCCAGTATTTGTCCGACATACCGACGGCTTCCGATTCATGAGCGGCCGCGGCAATGAGGAGGAAACAAAAAATGTCGGTGGGAATCCGTCATGACGATCTGCGCCGGCGCAACCGGGCGATGGTGATTTCGGCCGTGCGCCGGGCAGGCCAGCCGTCGCGGACCGAGATCGCCGCGACCACCGGCCTCAGCCATTCGACCATATCGGCGATCTCTGCCGACCTGATCCAGGAAGGCATCCTGGCCGAGAGCAAGGCGAGCGAGACGGTTTCGCTGAAACGCGGCCGGCCGCAGGTCGGCCTCAGCCTCAATCCGCAAGCCGCTGCGGTGTTGGCCGTCGTGTTGTCGCTGAATTTCCTGTCGGTCGCCGTCATCGATTATGCCGGACAAGTGGTCGCCGAGGAACAGCGCCGGCTGGACACGCTGACCATGTCGCGTGACGCGCTGATCGAGGAATGTGTCGCCATCGTCCGGCGCCGGCTCGAAGATCCCGACCTCGATGTCCAAAGCGTCGCCCGCATCGCGCTGGCGATCCAGGGCATCACCGATTCCCACGCGCGCGCCATGTTGTGGTCGCCGATCACGCCGCAGACGAACATCGCCTTCGCCGACATTCTGGAACGCGAGTTCGGCATCCCGGCCATCATGGAGAACGACTGCAACATGATGGCCGTGGCGCTGCGCTGGCGCCACCCGGATCGCTACCGCGACGATTTCATCGCCATCCTGCTCTCGCACGGCATCGGTATGGGGCTGGTGCTGAAGGGCGAGCTGTTCACCGGCACCCACTCCTCAGGCGGCGAATTCGGCCACATGATCCATCGGCCGGGCGGCGCGCTTTGCCGCTGCGGGCGGCGCGGCTGCGTCGAGGCTTATGCCGGCAACTACGCCATCTGGCGCAACGCAAGGCTGTTGAGCGAGAACGCCGAGCCGGTCGCCGATGTCAGCGACGCCGACATGCGGGCCTTGGCGGCCCGGGCGCGCGAGATGGACGGACCGGAGCGCGAAGCCTACCGCAAGGCCGGCGAGGCGCTCGGCTTCGGGCTCGGCAGCCTGTTTGCGCTGATCGATCCGGCGCCGGTGGCCATGGTCGGCGCCAGCGCTGCCGCCTTCGACCTGATCGAGCCGGCCCTGCGCGAGGCCATCGCCCAGACCGCCGGCGGCCAGCATTCGGGTTCGATTTCCTTCGACACCGAGCCGAACGAGCTGCCGCTGATCCGCGAAGGCTGCGCCATGCGGGCGCTAAGCTTCGTCGACCAGGAGATTTTCGCGCCGAGCATCCAGGCACGAGCCGGCTCGGTCGGAAAGAACGTGGCTTGAAGGATTCCCGGGTCGCGACTTGGGGTGTGTTGAGATTCAGGTCAGGCCGAGTCGAGAATGGTGGGTTCCGAGAACCGGAGCGGAGCGTACTTTTGGGTACGTGAGCCCGCGCATGACCCCGAAATCGAGATCGATTTCGGAAAGGTCGTGCGCAAAATCAAAGTTCTACAGCGTCCTTTGCGTGCCCAACAGGGCGCGCGGCGCTGTAGGTAAGCGCAGGAAGCCGCCGTTCGCAGGCCGGCATCACCTGAATATCAGCACATCCCTAGCTAGTCTTCCCTGATCGCATAGCCGGCGCCGCGGATGGTGCGGATGACATCGGGCATGCGACCATTGTTGACCGCCTTGCGCAACCGGCCGACATGGACGTCCACCGTGCGCTCGTCGATGTAGATCGTCTCGCCCCAGACATTGTCGAGCAACTGACTGCGCGAGAAGACCCGGCCCGGGTGGCGCATCATGAATTCGAGCAGCCGGAATTCGGTCGGCCCGAGCCGGATCTCGCTCTTCTTGCGATAGACCCGGTGCGATTCACGATCGAGCATGATGTCGCCGACCTTGAGCACGCTGGACAGCACTTCCGGCTTGGCGCGGCGCAGCAGCGCCTTGACCCTGGCCATGAATTCCGGTGTCGAGAACGGCTTGACCAGATAGTCGTCGGCTCCGGTCGAAAGGCCGCGCACCCGGTCGCTCTCCTCGCCGCGCGCGGTCAGCATGATGATCGGCAGCCGCTCGGTTTCGGGGCGCACCCGAAGGCGCCGGCAAAGCTCGATGCCGGAAACCGCCGGCACCATCCAGTCGAGCACCAAAAGATCGGGCACGTTTTCCTGCAGCCGGATTTCGGCCTCGTCACCGCGCGTCACCACCTCGACCTGATAGCCTTCGGATTCCAGATTGTAACGGAGGAGGACGCCTAGCGGCTCTTCATCCTCCACCACCATGATGCGCGGCGCGATCATCGGCCGGTCACTCCTGTCATGTCGCCGGCGCCGACATCGTCGTTTCGTCGAGCTTCGGGCGATCTGCCGGCAATTGCTGCCCGGTCACGACAAAATAGGCGTTTTCGGCAATGTTGGTGACATGATCGCCGATACGCTCGAGATTCTTGGCGCAGAACAGAAGGTGCGTGCAGGCGGTGATGTTGCGCGGATCCTCCATCATGTAAGTCAGGAGTTCGCGAAAAACCGCCGTATATTTCACGTCGATCTTCTGGTCGTCGGCGCGCAGTTCCTTCAACGCGCCGGCATCGCGCGACACATAGTGCTCGACCACGCCGCGCAGCTGCACAAGAACGAGATCCGCCATCGCGTCGATACCGTGCGACAGATTACGCGGCGTCGCGCTCTGCCCGACTGCGCTGACCCGCTTGGCAATGTTCTTGGCCAGATCGCCGATGCGCTCGAGATCGCCCGCCATGCGGATTGCGCCAACCACGGCGCGCAGATCCTGCGCCATCGGCTGCCGCTTGGCGATCAGCGTGATCGCGCTGTCGTCGAGCTCGCGCTGCCGCGCATCCATGATGGCGTCATCCGAGACGACGCGCTGCGCCATCGCATTGTCCGACGCAAGCAACGCGCGGATCGAGGCCGCGACCATTGCGGCGGCGAGCTCGTCCATGTCGCGGATCAGCCGGTCGATGTGCTCCAGTTCCTCGTCGAAAGATGCGACGGTGTGTTCACCCATGGTGCTGTCCTCGTGTTCGAAATTCGCCGGACCGCTCAGCCGAACCGGCCGGTGATGTAGTCCTGGGTGCGCTTGTCGTCGGGGTTGGTGAACATCTTGTCGGTCGCGCCCTCCTCGACCAGATAGCCGAGATGGAACATCGCCGTGCGTTGCGACACGCGCGCCGCCTGCTGCATCGAATGGGTGACGATGACGATCGTATAGTTCTGGCGCAGTTCGTCGATCAGTTCCTCGACGCGGGCGGTGGCGATCGGATCGAGCGCCGAACAGGGCTCGTCCATCAGGATCACTTCCGGCGACACCGCGATGGCGCGCGCGATGCACAGGCGCTGCTGCTGTCCGCCGGACAGTCCAGTACCCGACTCGAGCAGGCGATCCTTGACCTCGTTGAACAGGCCGGCCTTCTTCAGGCTCGATTCGACGATGCCGTCCAACTCGGCCTTGCTCCTGGCCAGGCCGTGGATGCGCGGACCGTAGGCGACGTTTTCGTAGATCGACTTCGGAAACGGGTTCGGCTTCTGGAATACCATGCCCACGCGAGCTCGCAACTCGACGACATCGATTTTCGGGTCGTAGACGTTCTCGCCGTCGAGCGTGATCTTGCCGCTCACCCGCGCGATATCGATGGTGTCGTTCATTCGGTTCAGGCAACGCAGGAACGTCGACTTGCCACAGCCCGATGGCCCGATCAACGCCGTCACCTGATGCTCGCGGACATCGAGATCGACGTCGAACAGAGCTCGCTTCTCGCCGTAGTGAACAGAGACCTTTTCGCCCTTCATCTTGATCGAAGGGGCGTTGGTTGCGCTGCTCAGTTTCTGCTCGACGCCGGCTTCCGTCATGATGTTCATATCCTCTACTCCTTACCAGCGCCGCTCGAAGCGCCTGCGCAGTATCACCGCGATGGCATTCATGATGACCAAAAACACCAGCAAAATCAAAATCGCCGCCGAAGTCTTCTGCTGGAACCCCGCTTCCGGGAAATCCGCCCACATGAAAATCTGCACCGGCAGGATCGTCGCGGGATCGGTGAAGCCGCCGGGAATGTCGACGATGAAGGCGACCATGCCGATCATCAGCAACGGCGCGGTTTCACCGAGCGCATGCGCCATTCCGAGGATGGTGCCGGTCATGATGCCCGGCATCGCCAGCGGCAGCACGTGATGGAATACGGTCTGGACCTTGGACGCTCCGATGCCAAGCGCCGCCTCGCGGATCGACGGGGGCACGGCGCGCAGCGAAGCGCGCGAGGCGATAATGATGATCGGCAGGGTCATCAGCGCCAGCACCATGCCGCCGACCAACGGGGCTGAGCGCGGCATGCCGAAGAAATTCAAGAATACGGCAAGTCCAAGCAGGCCGAAGACGATCGAAGGCACCGCCGCCAGATTATTGATATTCACTTCGATCATCGTCGTCAGCCGGTTCTTGGGCGCAAATTCCTCAAGATAGATCGCCGCTGAAACGCCGATCGGGAAGGCTATGGCGAGGGTTACGATCATGGTCAGGAACGATCCGACGACCGCGCCCCAGACACCGGCCAATTCCGGCTCGCGGCTTGCGCCGGTGAAGAAGAAGATCGAGTTGAACCGGCTTTCGATCAGGCCAGCGCTCTTCAGTGTGTCGAGCCAGACGATCACCTTGTCCGAAATCTTTCGCGATGCTTCCGGCGTCTCGATGACGCGCAGGAATGCCTGGCCGCTCGCGGCGGGCGCCGTGCTGTCCAGCGCCTCGATCACCGTGCCCTTTGCGATCACCGTGCCGTTGGCCGCAGGCGACAGCGAGGTCAGCTTGACCGTGCCGCCATTGAACGCGACCAGCAGCGACGACGCGCCGCTCGTCAGCGTAAACATGCCGTTTTCGCCCTCGGTCGCACCATGGCCGCGCGCCAGCGCCAGCATGGCATCGTCGCCGAAGGTCAGATCGATGTCGCCGCTGGTTTCCGAAGGCGTGACGCTTGTCGAAATCGCTTCGTCCGAACCGACGTCGGCAAGCAAACCCTTGAGGTAGAGGTCGGCAAAATCATCAAGTGGAACCGCATAGTCCACCGTTCCTCCGAGCATCCCCGGATCAGCCGCAATATCCTTGCGCAGGAACACGCCTGTGCCGGTGGAAATCAGCCCGCGCAGAAGGCGCTTGTCCTGGCGGCTCTTCACATCCGGAAATTTTGCCGTAAGCGCTTCCTGAGCGATGGCGTCGTAGTTCACTTCATCGAGTTTCGCCGGGTCGGCCTTGGCCGCTGAAAGATCGATCGGCAGCGTCACATAGTTCTGCCGCAGCGCCGGAATCGCCTGCGTGACGATCGTCGACAGGAGCAGCACAAGGAACAAGCCGGCCAACGCGACAGCTGCAGCGCCAAGCCATTTGAACCATTTTTCCGTGCGGTAGCGGCCCTTCAGCCGCGCCTTCGCGGCATCGTCGGTATGAACGCTGACCGGCCGTCCGACGGCGCCGAATGACGAGATCGCATCAGTCATATTGCTCTCGGTATTTCTGGACGACGCGCAAAGCGACGATGTTGAGGGTAAGCGTGATGCAGAACAGCACCAGGCCGAGTGCGAAGGCTGCAAGCGTCTTGGCGCTGTCGAACTCCTGGTCGCCCACAAGCAGCGTCACGATCTGCACGGTCACGGTGGTGACCGCTTCGAGCGGATTTGCCGTGAGGTTTGCCGCCAGCCCCGCCGCCATGACTACGATCATCGTTTCGCCGATTGCGCGGCTGACGGCAAGCAGCATCGCCGAAACGATGCCCGGAAGGGCAGCGGGAAGGACCACCTTGCGGATGGTTTCCGACTTGGTCGCGCCGAGGCCCGCGGAACCGTCTCTCAGGGATTGCGGAACGGCGTTGATCACATCGTCGGAAAGCGAGGAAACGAAGGGAATGATCATGATACCCATGACCACGCCTGCGGCGAGCGCGGATTCAGACGCGACGTTGAGGCCCAGGCTTTCGCCGATACCGCGGAAGTAGGGCGCAACCGTCAGCGCGGCGAAGAAGCCGTAGACGACGGTCGGAATGCCGGCGAGGATTTCCAGAACCGGCTTTGCGACCGCGCGGACGCTTTTGGAGGCGTAATCCGAAAGGTAGATCGCAGCCATCAGCCCGATAGGCGCAGCCACCAGCATGGCGATGAAGGTGATGAGCAACGTGCCGGCAAAGAGCGGCACCATGCCAAAAATGTCCTCGTTGACCGCCCCGGCCTCCGCTCCCGCGCCGGTGAAGGCGCTCTGCGGCGACCAATGCGTGCCGAACAGGAACTTGTAGAACGGCACCTGTTGGAAGAACCGCAGCGACTCGAAGATCAGCGACAGGACGATGCCGATCGTCGTCAGGATCGCGACCACCGAACAGGCGATCAAGAATGCGCGAAGAACGCGCTCGACCACGTGGCGCGCCCGGTAGGCCTGTGCGATGCGTGAATAGGCCCAGTAAAATCCGGACGCGGAAAGCACGAGCGCGACGGTCCAGATGATCCAGGTGCTGGTCGCATGGACCGATTTGTAGAGCGCGGCGGCCGCCTCTTTCGTTGGATCGGCAAAGCCGACAAGCCCGCCAAAGGCCATCGCGCGAGCGTCGCGGATGAAAGCTTCGACCTGCGGGACGCCCATTCCCGACAACTCGGAGGAGAAGCGGTCGGTAACGATCGACGATTCAATTCCTGGCGTCACCAGCGACCACAACACGATCGCAAGCAGCGCGGGACCGGCAGCAAAAAGCGCCAGAAACATGCCATGCTGGCCAGGCAGCGAATGCAGTCGCGCGACGTTGCCATTGACGCTGGTAATGGCGCGGGTCCGGCCGAGCCAATAGGCAGCAGCGGCCAGAACCACCAGAAGAACAACGAGATAACCGACCATGATTCGGGACGTCCCCTCGACCGCCGGTCATTCACCGGCTCAAAGCACGGGACCTATGGTCCCGCGCTTTGTGCTTTAGGATATGAGGGGTCAGAGCGGTACGCTCGGACCCCCGAAACATCAGGAGCCCATGCCCTTCAGGGCCTTGGCGTTTTCGGCCGACTTGGCGCGCTCGGCGTCCGGCAGCGGGATCAGGCCCTTGTCGGCCAGATAACCATCAGGACCCCATGCAGCCTCCGAGGTGTACTCGGCGATGAACTCCTGCATGCCGGGGATGACGCCGACATGCTCTTTTTTGGCATAGACAAAGAGCGAGCGGGAAACGCCGTAATCGCCGGATGCGATGTTCTCGAAAGTCGGCTCGACGCCATCGACCTTGTGGCCCTGCAGCTTGTCGGCGTTCTGGTCAAGGAACGAGAAGCCAAAGACGCCGAAGGCATTGGGGTTGGCTTCCAGCTTCTGGACGATCAGATTGTCGTTTTCGCCGGCCTCGACAAAAGCGCCGTCTTCGCGGATCTCGCCGCAGCCCTTTTCATTAGCCGCCTTCACTTCTTCCTGGCAGGCCGCATCCATGACGAGCTCGACGAATGCATCGCGCGTGCCGGAAGTCGGCGGCGGGCCAAGCACCTCGATCTTTGTCGCGGGAAGCGATGCATCGACATCCGACCAGTTCTTGTAGGGGTTGGGGACGACCTTGCCGTCAACAGCGACGTTCTTGGCGAGCGCCTTGAAAACCTGTTCCTTGGTCAGATCGACGACAGTCCCTGCCTTCGAGTTGGCCAGTACGATGCCGTCGAAGCCGACCTTGATCTCGACCGGCGTCACGCCGTTTGCCTTGCAGGTTTTAAGCTCGCTATCCTTGATGGCGCGCGAGGCATTGGTGAAGTCGGCGGTATTTTCGCCGACGCCCTGGCAAAACAGCTTCATGCCGCCGCCGGTGCCAGTCGACTCGACAACCGGGGTCTTGATCTTTCCGCTCTGGCCGAGCTTTTCAGCGACAGCCGTCGTGAAGGGGAACACTGTGGACGAACCAACGATTTGAATCTGGTCGCGCGCGGCGGCATAACCAGCCGACGCGGCGAGCGCAAGCGCCGCGGCCGACGCCGTAAGGAGGAATTTCTTCATGTGGCCTGCTCCTGTTCGGAAAAATGGTCTCTCGGCGCCATTCCTTCGGCGCCCGCTGAGGCCATAGCCCCCGATTATTACAGTCACATGACAGTTTGATGTCAGCCCGGTAACCGCCGCACAGCCCTGTCAAAAGGAAGGGCCGCGGGTCTCGCCGGTACAGCCGTGGTTTGCCGCTGGAATCAGCAGCTTGCGCGAATTGCGGCCGGCATTTGCCTGGACGGGCGAACAATTGGCGCCGAAAAAGAAAATCCGGGCGGGAGCGCGTTGCATGCGGCCAAGGAGGTCATGGCCGTGCCATCGCCGAAGCAGGTCCGTTGGGGTAAATCTGACCCTGCTTCTTGCCGGCGGTCGCTGCTCCCGCCCGTAACTGGAGGAGCGGAACTCGAATGCGCTTATTGTTCCAACCGGACGCATGCTTTGGTATGGTGCGATCGCACCATAGTCTTGTCGCAACGCGTCGGCGAATCGGCTGGACCCGATAGGCCGACGTGGCTATTCCGCGCTGGATTTCCCCGTCCGCGGACCTTTTCGAGCAAGGCGCCCCTTGGCTAATGGGCTTAGGGCTGATGGGCTTGGGCAGGCAATCGTCCATGCCCGACCCCCAATCGCGCCAAAGTCGCGCCAGGGACGCTGCGGCACTTTGATTTTTGCGCATGATCCCCAGCGAAATCGATTCCGATTCTCCGGGTCATGCGCTAGCCTTGCCCGCAGTGTATTCTGACGGTTGTCGGTAGAACCGAAGCCGCGTTATAGATCCCGCAAGGGTGTTGCCGATGTTGCGACGGATCCTGCCTTTTTTCGTGTGCCCGATGCTGCTGCTAGGGGGCGGCTGCTCGCGCAGCTACGACGGCACCGTCGTCATTCCAAGGCCGCTCGATGTCCGGCGGTTCTGGGACCGGCCGCCGCAGCAGGCGCAAGCCGAACAGCGTCAGTTGCTGCAGACCGATATCTTTCCTGCGGCGCCCGAAACGCCTGAAACAGCGGCGGCCCGCAAAATCGACACTTCCGCGGCGCCGAGAAGGAAAATCGCCAGGATTGCCAAACAGCCGCCGACGCCGTCATCCGAGCCGGCGAAACCGCTCACCTGCAGGAACGTCAGCCAACCCGGAAAACGGGTCCGCATGGTCTGCGAATAGCCAGCCGGCATTCAAGCGCTAGCAGCTAAATGCGCCGCCTTGAAAACGTTGCTGCGCAGCTGCCGCAGCGGTTCGGTCAGACGCGCAGGCCGAGAGCATGAGCCGACCTGGTGGGTTTCGGGCTGCCTGATCGGCGTTACCGCCAGCCCCGTTGAACCTTATCCGGCCTTCGACGTTAAACAGCCATTGCAGCGCCGCGCGTCGCTTTGGATGCACAACACACGCTGTAGCGTTTTGATTTGGCGCATGGTCCTTTCCGAGCCGAAGGCAGCGGAGCGGAGATCGATCCCGATCCCTGGTCAAAGGAGACCGAACACATGTCGATCCACTTCACTGTCTCGAACGTGACCAGAAATCTGTTTCACTTGCCCGGAAATCTGCTTCACTCGCCCAGAAGTCTGTTTCACTCGCTGAGAATGGACCATGAGCGCGCGCCGAGACCTCTCAGTCCTGAGCAAAGTCTTTTGCTGGAATGCTATCTGGTCGGTCAGATTCCGGAATCGGCCTGGAGCGACTACGTCTTCGAGACGCCGGAATTGGCACGCCATGTCAATGCGAGACGCGGGCAATACTGATATCTGGTGAACCGGTCCGATCGCTCGAGGTGACGCCAACAACGCTTGGCTGAATCGGCGGCCCGATCAGCGTGCCGCTGCGCTTGAAGCCGCGGCTTCCCGGGGACAATAGCCCGCGAGACAAAAAGGCCGGCACATGGCCGACCTTTCCTTCCACCTCGACCGCGCCAGTACATCCGTGGTCACGGGTTGGAGGTGAATTGCCGACCAGTAGATAGGGATTTGGTTAACGAATCCTTAACCGACGGGAACCGCTCGTCGACGCGTCGTGGCCAATCTGATTTGCGTCTTCGTGATCAGTGCAGAAAGTCGTCTTTAAATGCTGCACATATTATTAATCGTTGTACACCAACGTGTTAGCGTATGAGGCATATCGAAGACGCATGTCGCGCAAAAGCATGCCCTCGGGCCTGACCCGAGGCTGCGCAGCGTTTTTGCGATAACGACATGCATAAAAACAAGAACTTAAAGCGCGTCGCATTGGATCCGTTCAGCCGCAACGCGCTTAGCCTATTCTGGAAGTCGACTTATGGCCGTGCTTGGCGCTCTCCCTCCTGGCGTTCACTGTCGACCAATTCGCGAAGCAGATTGGCAAGGAGTGGTCGACTGCCTGTGCCGGGGGTTTCCGAAGCGTGACCGGAGTTACTGGATACAGGCGCTGACCCGTTTGTCGCAGCGGCCTCCCGTCGCCGAGTTCCCACAATACGGCTTGGCCTTGGAGAAGGCCGATCGGATCGTCGGCGTTGTGCTGACCCTTTATACCCGTTATCCCGGGCAGGAAGGCGACGAAGTCCGCTGCAACCTTTCAAGCTGGTCCGTCGATGCAGAATTCCGTCCCTATGGCGCCAAATTGGTCACGACGATTCTCAAGCGAAGGGACGTGACCTACACCAATATTTCGCCGGCGCCCGCAACATTGAAAGCCAACTGGGCGCTCGGTTTTCGGCCCTTCACCACCGGACAATTTGCCTTCTTGCCGGCTTTTAGTTCGGCGCAGCCGTCATGTCGCGTGCTTGAAGCTCGTCCCGATCTTGCGGAAATGGCGATGCTGTCCGACAGCGAGAGGTACATACTCTCGGAACACTCAGCACTTGGCTGCCGGTCATTGATTTGCATTTGCGACGGAGCAGCGTTTCCTTTCGTATTGATGCCGCGCCGGATATTGCGCGGTCTTATCCCATCCTATCAGATCGTCTATTGCCGCTCCCTCGCGGATTTGAGCCGGTGCGCCGGTGCCATCGGGCGCTTTCTCTTGCGAAGCGGCATCCTGCTTTGCGTCGTCGACGCCAGGGAGCCGATTGGAGGTCTGTTCGGGTGGTACCGCGCCAACAGCGGGCTGAAATATTTTAGGGGTCCCAGACCACCCTCGCTTGGAGATCTGTCGTTCACCGAGCTTGTAATGTTCGGTCCCTGAACGACAAGCGCAGCATCAGTCATGCCGCACCGCTTTGCAGCTGAAATGGCAAAAGCGAACCCCCGCCTCTCGGGGCGAGGGTTCCTTTTTGAAAAGACGATCTGCTACTGAACAGGGGCTGTCTGAGCTGGCGGGGTTGCGGGTGCCGGCGTCATCGTGTCGGCTGGAGGTGGCGGCAATTGGCCAGCGGTCGTCGCCTGCGTTCCTCCCGATTGAGTTTGGTCACACGCCGCCAGGGCAGCAAGCGCCAAGCCGAACGCGGCGAATAAGGGTAGTTTGCGGGTCATACACAGTCCCTTCTATGGACGCCACCCGCGCAGGCCTGATCATCAGGACCGCTGCCTCCAGGTCAATCGTCGCTTCGTCGTCGACGCTTCAAACATTCTTACGTCCCGTAAAAGGCGGCGGGCCTTCGGGCTCGGTTAGATCGGCCTGGGCAAGCAAAACCGTGAGAGTGAAAGCCTCACGCCCCGGCCTGCGACTTCACATGGGCGATATAGCCGCGCACGTCGGCCGCCGGCTCGGTATAGGCCTTGCCGAGCTTCTTTTCGATCGCCGTCATGTACTCCTTCGCCCATTGGGGCAGCGCGTAGTCGATGGCGGCCAGGAATTCGAGCGTCGCCGCCAGGCGGATGTCGGCGATCGACGGGTTCTTGCCGCCGATGAACGGCTTGCCGTTCCTGAAGAAGCTGTGAAAGACCTCCAGCGGCTCGGCTATCGCTGCTATAGCGGCCTTCTGGGCTTCCGCCTTCTTGTCGGGATGAGCGTCGCTGTGGCCGACCTCGCCGGCATATTGCGGGAAATTCAGCGCAGGATAGGTGGCGCGCGCCACATAGGGGTAGAGCGTGCCGATCAGATAGAACATGGCGCTGTCGATCATCGCCCGCTTGGCCGGCGCCTTGGGATATAATTTCTCCAGCCCGTGCTTGTTGGCGAGATACTGCATGATGGCGCAGCTTTCCCACAACACGCTCCTGGGCAGGCCCTTGTCCTCGATCATCGGCGTCAGATGGGCCGGGTTTCGCGCCATATACTCGGGCGAGCGCGTGTGGCCCCATACGTCGGTCTCGGAATGGTCGAGCCCGGCCGCGCGCGCAAACACCCGTACGCTCATATTGTTGACGCTCGGCTTCAGCATGCTGAGCGTCAGCGCAGGCTTCTTTCCTGATTTCGCCTTGGTCTTCCGCGCCGATTTCGCGGACGCCTTGTCTGCAGCTTTTGCGGCGGCTTTCGTTGCCGATTTCGCGGACGCCTTGTCTGCAGCTTTTGCGGCGGCTTTCGTTGCCGACTTGGCGGAAGCGCCTGACGCCTTGGCCGCAGGCGTTGTCGCCTTGGCCGCAGGCTTTGTCGCCTTGGCAGCTGGTTTCGTAGCGGCCTTGGCGGCCGGCTTCTTCGCACTTTTCGTGGTCGTCTTTGCCATTGTGTTCCTCCCTTTTTTGGCCTGTCGTCAGTATGGATTTTTCGGCGCGCGGTCTTCCGATAAGGTCGCACGGGAGCGCTCGACCAGCGCCTGGATCGCGTCGGCGAGATGCACTTCGGCGATTGCGTAGTCGCCGCGCGCGACGCGAAGCTTGTGCGCCTGCATCAGCACGTCGGCATGGGTAAATCCCGCCGGCGGCTCGAAACGGTAGGAAGCGAGCTCGATCAGCAGGCCGAGCGGATCCTCGAAATAGATCGAATCCATAAAACCGCGATCCTTGACGCCGCTGTGCTTGATGGCGCGCTCGTCGAGCCGGGCGACCGCCTGCAGGAAGGTGACCCGCGACACCGCAAACGCGATGTGATGGACGCAGCCCGGATCGGTCGGCGTGCGCCGTTTGACCGGCGTGCGGCTCTCGTCGGTGAAGATGGTGATCAGCCGGCCGTCGCCCGGATCGAAATAGAGGTGGCTTTCGCTGGCCTTGTCGAGGTTGGGCTGCTCGAAGATGAAAGGCATGCCAAGCACGCCTTCCCAGAAATCGATCGAGGTCTGGCGCCCGGCGCCGACCAGCGTGATGTGATGGACGCCTTGCGATTGCAGCTTCTGCATTGGCCTTCCTCCCATGATCTCCGCGTCCCAGGAAGAGCGTCGATCTATTCGCTGCACGACAGATTCGTCCCCGGCGGCGTTCTGCGCACCGTCCTGGACCCTTGGCCCCTGGCTACATGACGCGATGCTAATTCAATTGAAGGGGCCGCGCCAGAAGCGGCGAATCTGGCCGTGACAGACGGCGGGGCCAGCATACGGAAAAGTTTGAAATCCTTGGTACGCCCAAGGGGAATCGAACCCCTGTTCCCGCCGTGAGAGGGCGGTGTCCTGACCGCTAGACGATGGGCGCGTTCAAGAACCGGCGATATAGGCTGACGGCCGGGAAAAAGCAACTGGGCTTCTGGCAGTCAATGATGTCGGGGAAATATCCGTTGCAGGCCTATCGTTTTGGCTCGATCAAGTCCCAGAGATTTCCATGGAGATCGGCGAAAACCGCCACAGTGCCATAGGCCTCGCGGCGGGGCGCCTCGCGGAATTCAACGCCCTTTTTGAGCATTGCCGCATGGTCGCGGACAAAATCGTCGGTTTCGAGAAACAAAAAGACGCGGCCGCCGGCCTGGTTGCCGATGCTATCCCTTTGCGCATCATCCGACGCTTCGGCCAGCAGCAGCTGCGCGCCTTGTCCGTTCGCCGGCGCCACCGTGACCCAGCGCTTGCCTCCGCCGAGATCGACGTCCTCTGTGAGCAAGAAGCCCAGCTTGTCGACATACCAGGCGATCGCCTCGTCGTAATTGGCGACGACAAGCGCAACGCTGGCGACGCGGCGATGTTCGGCGAAACCAGTCACTTGTTGCGGATCGAGAAGCGACCGATGATGCGGCGCTCAGTGATGTCGTAGACAAAAATGGCGCGGCTGCCGTCGGCAAGCTCCGCATCGATGGAGACGCGGTTGCCGGAAAGCGACTGGCTGATGACCCTGGCGCCGACCGGCAGCACGATGTCGCCGGTCAGCGGCTCGCCAGAGGGCACCTGGATGTCGCCGGCAAGGGATGGGGCTGCCGGTGGCGCGCTGCGCGTTTTGTAGACAAGGGCTGCAATCACCACCATAAGGGCGAGGAACAGCAGGCCGAGATTGATGCCGACGAAGCGGACGAGCTTCTTGCGCACCTTTTCGACTTCGGGGTCGAGCGGCTTTTCCTCGTCTTCATCGGCAGCAGCCATGGCAAACATTCCGGAACGATTTTCGATGAGCGCTCATAACGAAGAGACCCCGATATTGATAGAGGATGGATTGACGGGCGGATCACCAGACACTGTCGAGGGATCGCCAGACGGGGGATCAGTCGTGCTGGAAGCAGGCCCCGATGCGGCCGGCCAGCGGCTCGACCAATGGCTGGCGGGCAAGCTCGGCCCGGACATGTCGCGCAGCCGGGTGCAGATGCTGATCCGGCAGGGCGCCGTCAAGGTCGGCGGCCAGCCGGTCAACGAGACCAAACGCAAGATGGCAGCCGGTGACCGCGTATCGGTCGACATGCCGGAGCCGGAGCCGGCGGAGCCGCAAGGCGAGAACATCCCGCTCGACGTCCTCTATGAAGACAATGAATTGATCGTCATCGACAAGCCGCCGGGGCTGGTCGTCCATCCCGGCGCCGGCAACTGGACCGGCACGCTGGTCAACGCGCTGATCCACCATTGCGGCGACAGTCTTTCCGGCATCGGCGGTGTGCGGCGGCCGGGCATCGTCCACCGCCTGGACAAGGAGACCAGCGGCGTCATGGTCGTGGCCAAGACCGACCGCGCCCACAAATCATTGTCAGAGGCCTTTGCCGACCATGGCCGGACCGGCGATCTCAAACGCGCCTATCTGGCGCTGGTCTGGGGCATTCCGATGAGACCGACAGGCACGGTCGACGAGCCACTCGGTCGCGCCGCCGACCGCGTGCGCCGTGCCGTGGTGCCAGAGGGCCGCGACGATGCCCGCCACGCCGTCACCCATTTCACGGTGGTCGAGCGCTTTGGCGAGCAGCAAAAGGAGTTTGCCACGGCGAGCCTGGTCGAATGCCGGCTCGAAACCGGCCGCACCCATCAGATCCGTGTCCACATGGCTCATATCGGCCATCCCGTCGTCGGCGATCCCGATTACGGCCAGGCCTTTCGCACCAAGGCGAACCGGCTGCCCGAGCCGCTGAAAGGCCAGGTGAAGGCCTTTCCGCGACAGGCATTGCATGCCCGCCTGCTTGAATTTCGGCATCCGACTACCCATTTACCGATGAGGTTCGAGGCGCCGCTGCCGAGCGACATGGAGGAACTTGTGGACGGTTTCCGCAGACTCTGAACCGGCTTCATCCATTCAAAACCAGATCGGCAAAAACCTGACCCGCGTTGTTCACTTTGGCGTGACACACTGTTTCGTGTTGAACCAAATGCTGTCCTTTCTGGTTTTGTTCCTGTATACATCCGCTGTCGCGAACGAGCCTTTTGGCGTTCGTGACATATGCCCGCCGCGTTAGGGGGCACCACTCCAAGAGAGAGGGGCGCTATCATGGCCCAGTCACTACCCAGTATCGTTTCCGGTGAAGGCGGCCTCAGCCGCTACCTGGAAGAAATCCGTCGCTTTCCGATGCTTCAGCCGCAGGAAGAGTACATGCTCGCCAAGCGTTACGCTGAGCACGAGGACACCACGGCTGCGCACAAGCTCGTCACCAGCCACCTTCGGCTCGTCGCCAAGATCGCCATGGGCTATCGCGGCTATGGCCTGCCGATCGGCGAAGTGATCTCGGAAGGCAATGTCGGCCTGATGCAGGCCGTCAAGAAATTCGAACCGGAGCGCGGCTTCCGGCTCGCCACCTACGCCATGTGGTGGATCAAGGCCTCGATCCAGGAATACATCCTGCGCTCGTGGAGCCTGGTCAAGATGGGCACCACCGCCAACCAGAAGCGCCTGTTCTTCAACCTGCGCAAGGTGAAGGGCAAGATCCAGGCGCTCGACGACGGCGACTTGAAGCCCGAGCAGATCGCCGAGATCGCCACCCGCCTCAACGTGTCGGAAGCGGAAGTGGTGTCGATGAACCGCCGCCTGTCGGGCGACGCCTCGCTCAACGCGCCGATCCGGGCGAGCGAAGGCGAGTCCGGTGAGTGGCAGGACTGGCTGGTCGATGACCACGAAAGCCAGGAAGAGGCGCTGATCGAGCAGGACGAGCTGGAAAACCGGCGCGGCATGCTGTCCGGCGCTCTTGCCGTGCTCAACGAGCGCGAGCGGCGCATCTTCGAGGCGCGCCGCCTGGCCGAGGAGCCGCTGACGCTGGAAGAGCTGTCGGCCGAGTTCGACATCAGCCGCGAGCGCGTGCGCCAGATCGAGGTGCGCGCCTTCGAGAAGGTGCAGGACGCGGTCAAGGCCGCAGCCAAGCGCCAGATGCAGGCGCTGCGCACCATCGAGGCGCAGCCGGCGGCGTAAAACCTCCGGCGGAAACAAATAGCGGCGGCGCTAGGTAACTGGCGCCGCCGTTTTTTTATGGTCCACCGACTGCGGGGGAACTGTCCTTTGGTGCCATATTCCAGCTAGGGTTGCCCGTTCCGCCGCGCCTTCGCGAACGCCCGATCCGTCGCCATAAACCGCTCAATCATCGGTGTGGTGGCCGGCTCATAGCGGCATTATAGCAATTTTCCCCAGGCCCTGGAAACCGCAACGCTGCAAATTGTGGCGGCAATGTTCCGGCGCCGACACGGGCTTCCGTCGCGAAATTTCACGAGGCGGCGCTTGCGGCAAGCGGGCGCGACAACGGGCCGTCGGGGCTGCGCTGGGCAGTTGAGCTCGCCTATTTGGAAACCAAAGGCAGTATGACGATGACGATTTCTCCGTTTCTCACCGCTCTCGGATCCGAAGGTCCCCCAGCCGAGCGAGCGAAAGACATGAACCTGTATGGATGGCTAATTGGAAGCTGGGAAATGGACACGGTCCACTACCGCGACGACGGCACAATCCAGAAGTGGGATGGAGAATGCCATTTTGGCTGGGTGCTCGAAGGCCGCGCGATTCAGGACGTCTGGATCAGGCCCAAGCGCCCTGCGCCGTCCACGATGTATGGCACGACTTTGCGCATCTTCGATCCTGGGATCGATGGCTGGCACATCATATGGAACGACCCGCTCAACCGAGATCACTCGCGCCAGATCGGGCGGGCCGAGGGTAAGGACATTGTCCAACTCGGCACTGATTCGCGCGGTCTGAAAACTCGATGGCGTTTCACCGAGATCACTGCCAACAGCTTCCATTGGATCGGCGAGGAAAGATCTTCCGAGAGCGATCCTTGGCAAATCACGTATGAACATTTAGTCCGCCGGACAAAACCCTGAAGCTAGACTGGCTGGCGTCTGCGCTGCCCCTCATCCGGCAGGGCGATGAGGGGCGGCGCCGAGATTGCAAAAGTTGGACCCGCGCCCCTCAAAGGCAATCCAACGGAAATTTCAAATAGCGGCGGCCGTTGGATTCCGGTTCCGGCAAGCGCCCGCCATTCATGTTGACCTGCAGCGCGTGCAGGATCAGCCTCGGCATCGGCAGCGTCCTGTCGCGCGCCTCGCGCAACGCGACGAAATCGGCCTCCGTCCTGCAGGCGGCAACATGGGTGTTCTTGGATTTTTGTTCCGCGACCGTGCTCTCCCACAAGGGCTCGCGCCCCTCCGCCTGGTAGTCATGACCGACGAACAGACGTGTCTCGTCCGGCAGCGCGAGGATATTTTGGATCGAGCGCCAGAGTTGCGCGGCACTGCCGCCGGGAAAGTCCGCTCTCGCCGTGCCGCTGTCCGGCATGAACAGCGTATCGTGGATGAAAGCGGCGTCGCCGATCACATAGGTGATCGAGGCCAGCGTGTGGCCCGGCGAAAAAAGCACCTTTGCCGGGACGCCGCCGACCGAAAAGGTCTCGCCGTCGGCAAACAGCCTGTTCCACTGGGATCCGTCGGCAGGAAACCCCGGCCAGTTGTAGATTGCCTTCCACAGTTTCTGGACGTCGACGACCTTCTCGCCGATCGCCGTGGGCGCTCCTGTCTTCGTGCTGAGATAGTGTGCCGCCGAGAAATGGTCGGCATGCGGGTGGGTGTCGAGGATCCATTCGACAACCAGCCGTTGATCTCTAATGAAGTCGAGCAGGGCGTCGGCATTTTTCGTGTCAGTGCTGCCGGACTTCTCGTCGAAATCCAGGACCGGATCGATGATTGCGCATCGTCGCGTCTGCGGGTCGGCAACGACATACTGGATGGACCCGCTCGGCTTGTCGTAAAAGCCTGCCACCTGCAGCTTGGCCGATGATGCGTCCAATCCCGGCTCCCTCAACTCCCACCCGGCAGGAATGGTTTTCCCTGCCGGGGTAAAAGAAGAGCATGGTCATTCGCCAGCGCCACGCCGTCAAGCACCGCATGCTTCGCCGAGGCAAAAAAGCCGAAAATCCTTCCGTGCCGCCTTCTCAGGCGGAGGGCTGCTTGGTCTTGCGGAGATACGGCAGGATCGTCTCGAAGGCGCCGAAACGCTTGACCGCATCCTCGTTCGAAACAGCGGCGGTGATGATGACGTCCTCGCCCTGCTTCCAGTTCGCCGGCGTCGCCACCTGGTGCTTGGCGGTCAACTGTATGGAATCGATCGCACGCAGGATCTCATCGAAGTTACGGCCGGTCGTCATCGGATAGGTGAGAACCAGCTTGATCTTCTTGTCGGGGCCGATGACATAAACTGAACGCACCGTAGCGTTGTCGGCGGGCGTGCGGCCTTCCGAGGTTTCGCCGGCGCCCGCCGGCAACATCTCGTAAAGCTTGGCGACCTTGAGGTCCTTGTCGCCGATCAACGGGTAGTTCACCGATTGGCCGGTCGCCTTCTTGATGTCGTCCTGCCATTTGCCATGGCTTTCGACCGGATCGACGGAAATGCCGATGATCTTGACGTTGCGCTTCTTGAACTCGCCTTCCAGCCCGGCCATCGTGCCGAGCTCGGTCGTGCAGACCGGCGTGAAATTCTTCGGATGGCTGAAAAGCACTGCCCAGCCGTCACCGATCCATTCGTGGAAGTTGATCGTCCCTTGCGTGGTTTCGGCCGTGAAATCCGGCGCGGTGTCGTTGATACGAAGGCTCATGATGCGTCCCTACCCTGTGATTGCAGCCGGCATTGACCATCCACCGGCCCTGCTTCTGCCTTTTTACCACTGCGGCGCCATCCTTCATACGCCTGTTGCACCGGTACCGGGGCCGGCGACGACAACTTTTTCGCTTTTTGTCGTAAACAGCAGCATTTCGCGCCCATTGATGCCGGCGCAATAGGGCGTTGGGCGCGACAGCAGTGGAAATCTAGGCCTTGTTCACCGCCAGCGTCGTCGCCAGATCTTCCATGCGCTGGGCGAGCGCGCCAAGCGCCTGGGTCAGCACGGAATCGTTCTTGTCGGCCTTGGTCAGCGCGTCGTCACGCGTCTTGCGCAGCGTCAGCACTTCGCTTTCCATGCCCTTGACGCGTTTTTGCAGTTCCGAAAGCTCGTCCATGACCATGATGCCGGCCATCACCGTCAGCCGCTGGTCGCCGATTTCGCCGAATGAGTCTTTCAGATGCGAGACATAGCGGTCGAAGCGCTCGGCAAGGTCGATCAGATGCTCTTCCTGGCCCTCGTCGCAAGCCATGCGATACTGCTTGCCATCGATGGAAACCGTGACTTGTGCCATTGGGCCAGCCCCTATCTATCCAACACGGCGCGGATGGTTTCCATGGCGGTCACCAGCCGACGCGACACTTCCTTGTTGGCGTCTTCCAGCCGTTCGGCGCGCGCTTCGGAATTGTCGAGTTCCTGCGCCAGCCGCGAGCGGTCGGCGTTCATACGCTGCACCTCCGCCTCGGCTTCCGTATAGTCGCGCTCGTGCTCGAGCTTGGCCGCGACGGCGTTTTCCAGCCCCTCGATGGCCTTACCCAGCCTGGCGATGACTTCCTTGAGTGTCGTTTCCCCGGTCATGGCTTTCGTCCTGCGCCCTGCCCATCACCGAATCATCCACGTTCAGAACGCGTTATGTCTGAAACATTATGCGCCGTGTGAAGCCAACGTCAATAAAGCTCTCGCGACTGTCCCCTGCTAACGCTAATTTAGGCCACCAAAGCCCTTCTGGCGCCATCGCAAGTCCGGCAAAAGCGCCGGTTTACTGACCAACAAGATCGGCAAAAACGCGCCGGTTTGTTGACTAAAAAGCCGCGCCTGCTATGTGTCGCGCACCCCTTTCCAGGGCTCTCCCAAGGCCCCGAACCCCGACACTGGAGGAAGCATGACCTCGCGTGAACTACATGACCGGATGGCCAATGCGATCCGTTTTCTTTCCATGGACGCCGTCGAGAAGGCCCAGTCCGGCCACCCCGGCCTGCCCATGGGCTGCGCCGACATCGCCACGGTGCTGTTCACGCGTTTCCTGAAATACGATGCGAAGAACCCGCATTGGCCCGATCGCGACCGTTTCATCCTGTCGGCCGGCCACGGTTCTATGCTGCTTTATTCGCTGCTTTATCTGACCGGCTACGAGGACATCACCCTCGACCAGATCAAGCATTTTCGGCAAGTGGGATCGAGGACGGCGGGCCATCCCGAATATGGCCATGCCGCCGGCATCGAGACGACGACAGGCCCGCTCGGCCAGGGGCTTGCCAATTCGGTCGGTTTCGCGCTCGGCGAGCGCATCATGAATGCCGCGTTCGGCAACGACCTCGTCGACCACTACACCTATGTGCTGGCCGGTGACGGCTGCCTAATGGAGGGCGTTTCCCAGGAAGCCATCGCGCTTGCCGGACATCTCAAGCTGAACAAGCTGATCGTCTTTTGGGACAACAACAACATCTCGATCGACGGCCCGGTTTCGCTGGCCGACAACACCGATCAGGTCGCCCGCTTCCAGGCGTCCGGCTGGAACGCCAGCCACATCGACGGCCAGGATCCGGAAGCGATCGCCTATGCCATCGAGGCGGCGCGCCATTCCGACAAACCGACGATGATCGCCTGCAAGACGACGATCGGCTTCGGCGCGCCGACCAAGGCTGGCACCAACAAGGCACACGGTTCGCCGCTCGGCGCCGAGGAAATCGCCGGTGCGAGAAAATTCTTCGGTTGGGATTATCCGCCTTTCGAGCTTCCTGCCGATATCCTCGATGCCTGGCGCGACGCGGGCAAGACCGGTATCAAGGCACGCACCAACTGGGAAGGCCGCCTTGCCAGCGCCGACGCCCAATTGCGCAGCGAATTCGAGCGCCGCATCAGCGGCACGCTGCCGGCTAATTTCGACGCCGTCATCACCGACTACAAGAAGAAGCTCGCCGCGGACAAACCGAAGGTCGCTACCCGCAAATCGTCGGAAATGGCGCTCGAGATCATCAACGGCGCCGTGCCGGAAACGATCGGCGGCTCGGCCGACCTGACCGGCTCCAACAACACCAAGACCAGCCAGACCAAGAACATCACCTCGGACGACTACGGCCAGCGCTACGTTCACTACGGCATCCGCGAGCACGGCATGGCCGCCGCGCTCAACGGACTGACGCTGCATGGCGGCCTCATCGCCTATGGCGGCACGTTCATGTGCTTTTCCGACTATGCCCGTCCGTCGATGCGGCTCGCCTCGCTGATGGGCATCCGCTCGATCTTCGTCATGACCCACGATTCCATCGGTCTCGGCGAAGACGGCCCGACCCATCAGCCGGTCGAGCATCTGGCCGCACTGCGCGCCATTCCGAACCACAATGTCTTCCGCCCGGCCGACGCGGTCGAGACCGCCGAATGCTGGCAGTTGGCCCTCGAGCAGGAAAAGACGCCTTCGACGCTGGCGCTGACCCGGCAGAACCTGGCAGCGGTGCGCAACGACTTCGTTGCGGAAAACCTTTGTCGCCAGGGCGCCTATGAGCTGGCCGCCGCCAGTGGCGATGCGGCGGTGACGATCTTCGCTTCGGGCTCCGAGGTCGAGATTGCGCTGGCGGCGCGCGAGGCGCTGGAGAAGCACGGCCATCCGACCCGCGTCGTCTCTGTGCCCTGCTTCGAATTGTTCGACAAGCAAAATGCCGATTACCGCAACAAGACGATCGGCAACGCGCCGATCAAGATCGCCATCGAAGCCGGCATCCGCCAGGGCTGGGATCATTTCATCGGCACCGACGGCATCTTCATCGGCATGACCGGCTTCGGCGCCTCGGGCACGATTGAACAGCTCTATCCGCATTTCGGCATCACCGCCGAAGCGACGGTGAAGGCGGCGGAAGCCCGCCTGCACGGCGAGTAAATGTACTGGTACCCGGCGAAGCCGCACATGGCGGTTTCGCCGGCAGCCGCGACCTAATGGACTTAAATCCAACCCATCGACGGCTGGATTCTTTGCCAGCCCGCCGTTATGAAGCTGCGGACTTGATCTTCGGCCTCCAACTCCCAAGGAGAGAAAAATGACCGTCAGAGTTGCCATCAACGGATTCGGCCGCATCGGCCGCAACATCCTGCGCGCCATCCACGAATCCGGCCGCAAGGACATCGATGTCGTCGCCGTCAACGACCTCGGCCCGGTCGAGACCAATGCGCATCTGCTGCGATACGACAGCGTGCATGGCCGCTTCCCGCATGAAGTGACGGTCGACGGTGACCAGATCACCGTCGGCAGCGAAAAATTCAAGGTCACCGCCATCAAGGACCCGACGCAGCTGCCGTGGAAGGATCTCGGCATCGACATCGCGCTCGAATGCACCGGCATCTTCACCGGCCGCGACAAGGCCGCCGCGCATCTGGCCGCCGGCGCCAAGCGCGTCCTCGTCTCGGCGCCGGCCGAGGGTGCCGACCTAACCGTCGTCTACGGCATCAACCACGACAAGCTGACCAAGGACCACATCGTCATCTCGAACGCCTCCTGCACCACCAACTGCCTGGCGCCGCTGGCAGCCGTGCTGCATGAGGCCGTCGGAATCGAGAAGGGCATGATGACGACGATCCACTCCTACACCGGTGACCAGCCGACATTGGACACCATGCACAAGGATCTCTACCGCGCCCGCGCCGCAGCGCTGTCGCAGATCCCGACCTCGACCGGCGCGGCCAAGGCGATCGGCCTGGTGCTGCCCGACCTCAAGGGCAAGCTCGACGGCATCTCCATCCGCGTGCCGACCCCGAACGTCTCGGTCGTCGATTTCAAGTTCATCGCCAAGCGTTCGACCACGGTGCCGGAAATCAACGAGGCGGTGATCGCCGCCTCCAACGGCAAGCTGAAGGGCGTTCTCGCCGTCACCCGTCATCCGAACGTGTCGATCGACTTCAACCACGACCCGCATTCCTCGATCATGGCGCTCGACCAGACCAAGGTCATGGACGGCAACTTCGTTTCGGTGCTGTCCTGGTACGACAATGAATGGGGTTTTTCCAACCGCATGGCCGACACATCAGTCGCCTTCGGCAAGACCATCGCCTGACCGCAGAACCATCTTCTTGCGACTTGAAACGCCCGGCCTGTCCGGGCGTTTTCATGAGAGCGCGCAGCGCCCTTTTGAATGCGCAACGACGCTCTAAGGGTTTGTTTGGCAAGACCCGCGCCTTGAGCGCCAAAACACTCGAAAATCAGCGGCATAGGGCAAAAAACCACCCTCACGCCTTGCACCGGTCATGTCTTCGCCTCACTCTCCCGTAAAGCGAGAGGGACACGAATTCGAGGGGCAATTGGCGGATGGAGCATGCGATCTATCTCGTGACGTTGGTCGGCGCCGCTCTCGTCGTTGCCGCCGCGTTTTCGAGCCTGATCGCCTTCCGCTTCGGCGCCCCTCTCTTGCTGCTGTTTCTCTGCATTGGCCTGGCCACGGGAACCGACGGCCTCGGCATCCAGTTCGACAATGCGCGGCTGGCTTATTTTGCCGGCTCACTGGCGCTGGCGGTGATCCTGTTCGATTCCGGTTTCGGCACACCGCTCAACGCGTTGCGCCAGGCGGCCGGACCGGCGCTGTCGCTGGCGACCATCGGCGTCCTTTTGACCACTGGCCTGTTCGGCGCGGTCGCCCACTATCTGCTCGATCTCAGCTGGCTGGAATCCTTCCTGCTCGGGGCCGCTGTCGCCTCGACCGACGCGGCAGCGGTGTTCTTCCTGTTGCGCGCCGGCGAGATCAATTTGCGCGAACGCGTACGCTCGACGCTCGAGGTGGAGTCCGGCACCAATGACCCGATCGCCATCTTCCTGACCATAAGCCTGGTCGAGATCATCGCCGCCAACGCCAGCCCCGAGGCCAGGGTGCTGGTTACCGACCTTGTCCTCGGCTTCCTTCTCAACATGGGGCTTGGCGCCGTCGTCGGCATTTTCGGCGGCCTCGCCATCGTTCGCCTCGTCGACCGGCTCAATCTCGACCACGGGCTGCTGCCGATCTTCGTGCTGACGCTGTCGCTGATGGTGTTCGCCGCCGCCGGCGCCATTGGCGGCTCCGGCTTTCTGGCGGTCTATCTCGCCGGCCTCATTGCCGGCAATTCCGACATCCGCGCCGTCACCATCCTCAAGCGCTTCCAGGACGGCATGTCGTGGCTGGCGCAGATCATCATGTTCCTGATCCTCGGCCTGTTCGCGACGCCCTCGCAATTTCCGGCGATCCTGCTGCCGGCGGTGCTGCTGGGTCTGTTCCTGATATTCGTGGCGCGGCCGATCGCCGTCTGGCTTTGCCTGATGCCGTTTCGTCTGCCGCGCCCGGAAGTCGCCTTCGTCTCATGGGTGGGTCTGCGTGGCGCCGTGTCGATCCTGCTCGCCATCACGCCGCTGCTTGGCGGTCTTGAGAATGGCCGCCTCATCTTCAACACCGCCTTCATCGTGGTGTTGGTATCGCTGGTCATCCAGGGATGGACCGTTGGACCGCTGGCGCGCCGCCTCGGCCTGATCGTGCCCGCCCGCCTGGGTCCGTTGGACAAGGTCGAGCTCGAATTGCCTGGCTCCGCCCATCACGAGCTGCTCGCCTACCGCGTAGCACCGGGCAGCCCGGTGGCGCGCGGCGAGCGCATTCCGCGCTGGGCGCGGCCGTCGCTGGTGCTGCGCGACGGGCGCTCGATGCGCTTCCAGGACATGGGCAGGCTCGCCGCCGGCGACCATGTCTACATCTTCGTGCCGGATCGCTATCCGGCCCTGCTCGACAAGCTGTTCGCCAGCCGCGCCGTGGTCGATCCCGAGGATGCCGACTTCTTCGGCGCCTTCGCCGTCGATCCGGCACGCTCCGCCGCAGAACTGGAAGCCGCTTACGCGCCGGGCCTGACCGAGGAGGAACGCAAGCTGACCGTCGGCGACCTGGTGACGGCGCGGCTCGGCGGCCATGCCGAATATGCCGACCGCGTGCTGATTGGTCCGATCGAGCTGATCGTCCGCGATGTCGACGACAAGGGCAGGATCACTGGCCTCGGTCTTTCCCTGGAGCCGACCGCGCCGGTGGCACGGGTGCCGGTGTTCCTGAGTGCCGGCGAAATCGCCGACCGCATCGTTGGCTTTGTTCGCAATTGGCGCAAGCGGACCAAAAAGCCGGCTGCCGAGGCACCGGACGACGCGGAACCGGCTCCACAGCCAGTGGTGGGAAAAGCAACCGGCGAGGGCTGACTGCTTGCGACCCGAGGCGTGGATCATATTTTCCGTGAACTCCCATGCAGGTCTTGCATCGTCGTTGATGCGGGGTAAGGTCCCCGCGATTTTTCGCGAAAGGGAACAGCATGGCCGGCTTTAAGACACTGGACGACATCGGCAATATCGACGGCAAGCGCGTGCTGGTGCGCGTCGACCTCAACGTTCCCGTCGCCGACGGCAAGGTCACCGACGCCACCCGCATCGAGCGCATCGCGCCGACCATCGCCGAGCTTTCCGGCAAGGGCGCCAAGGTCATCCTGCTTGCCCATTTCGGCCGGCCCAAGGATGGACCTTCGCCCGAATTCTCGCTTGAGCCGATCGCCAGGGCGGCCGCGGAGGTGCTTGGCCGCCCTGTCGGCTTCGCGGCGGATTGCATCGGCGACAAGGCCGCGAGCGCCGTCGCCGCCATGAACAACGGCGACGTGCTGCTGCTCGAAAACACCCGCTTCTACAAGGCCGAGGAGAAGAACGACCCGGCCTTCACCGAAAAGCTGGCCGCCAATGGCGACATCTTCGTCAACGACGCCTTTTCCGCCGCCCACCGCGCCCATTCGTCGACGGAAGGGCTTGCGCAGCTGCTGCCGGCCTTCGCCGGCCGTACCATGCAAGCCGAGCTCGACGCGCTGGAAAAGGGCCTCGGCAATCCCGTCCGCCCTGTCGTCGCCATCGTCGGCGGCGCCAAGGTCTCGAGCAAGATCGACCTGCTGATGAATCTCGTGAAGAAGGTCGACGCGCTGGTCATCGGCGGCGGCATGGCCAACACCTTCCTCGCCGCGCGCGGCAGCGCCGTCGGAAAATCGCTGTGCGAGCATGATCTCGCCAACACCGCCAAGCAGATCATGATCGAGGCGGCCGAAGCCGGCTGCGCCGTCATCCTGCCGGTCGACGGTGTCGTCGCCAGGGAATTCAAGGCGGGCGCCGCCAGCGAAACCGTCGCCATATCAGAGGTGCCGGCCGACGCCATGATCCTCGACGTCGGCGAAAAGACCGTGAAGACCGTTGCCGACTGGATCGACCGCGCTGCGACGCTGGTCTGGAACGGCCCGCTCGGCGCCTTCGAGATCGAGCCGTTCGACCGGGCGACAGTGGCGGCGGCCAAGCACGCCGCGGCCCGCACCAAGGCCGGCAAATTGATCTCGGTGGCAGGTGGCGGCGACACGGTGGCCGCCCTCAACCATGCCGGCGTCGCCGACGACTTCACCTATGTCTCGACCGCCGGCGGCGCCTTCCTGGAATGGATGGAGGGCAAGCCGCTGCCCGGTGTCGATGTGCTGAAGCGCTGAGGCTCTGAGGCCCTGGGCGACAGGCGAACGAGGGCGTTTGCGCATTTCAATCGATTCGAGCTTTCCGCTTGGAATGGTTCGACTTGAACCTGCCTTGCTCTGGTGGTCTGCTAGCCCGGATATTTCACACTGTTGGAACAACCGGTTCAGGAGGATGCACAATGAGCGAACGTCTCGAGGACATTGCCGCTGCGATGGTGGCCGACGGCAAGGGTCTTTTGGCCGCCGACGAGAGTTCCGGCACCATCAAGAAGCGCTTCGACGTCATCGGCGTCGAATCGACCGCCGACAGCCGCCGCGACTATCGCGAGATGATGTTCCGCGCCAGGGAGGCGATGACCAGATACATCTCCGGCGTGATCCTCTATGACGAGACCATTCGCCAGAAAGCCGCCGACGGCACGCCGCTGGTCGACATCATCAAGGCGACCGGCGCCATTCCAGGCATCAAGGTCGATGCCGGCGCCAAGCCTCTGGCCGGGTACCCCGGCGACACCATCACCGAAGGCCTCGACGGCCTGCGCGAGCGGCTCGCCGACTATTACAAGCTCGGCGCCCGTTTCGCCAAATGGCGTGCGGTGATCGACATCGACGTCGCCAGGGGCGTGCCTTCCGCCACGTCGATCGGCTCGAACGCCCATGCGCTCGCCCGCTATGCGGCGCTCTGCCAGGAGGCCGGCATCGTGCCGATCGTCGAGCCGGAGGTGCTGATGGATGGCGCCCACGACATCGGCACCTGCTACGAGATCAGCAAGGCAACGCTGACGAAACTCTACACCGAGCTCTACGCCGCCCGCGTCGTCCTCGAAGGCACCATTCTGAAGCCGAACATGGTTCTCGCCGGCAAAAAGTCCGGCAACGCCAGCAGCCCCGAGGAAGTCGCCGAAAAGACCATAAAACTGTTCCGCGAAACGGTCCCGGCAGCGATTGGCGGCATCGCCTTTCTCTCGGGTGGGCAATCGGATGAGGAGGCGACCGCCAACCTCAACGCCATCAACGCCATCGGCCCGCATCCATGGAAGCTGACCTTCTCCTATGGCCGTGCCTTGCAGGCGGCGCCACAGAAGGCCTGGGGCGGCAAGGCGGCCAACGTCGCCGTTGCCCAGGCCGCTTTCGCCCACCGCGCCCACATGAACCATCTGGCAGCGCTTGGCAAATGGCAGCCGGAACTGGAACAGGCCGCCTGACCGGTTCTTATCTTCGTCCGAACCCGGGCCATGTGCCCGGGTTCCACCTGCTCCAAAATGCTCCATGAAAATGCGATTCCGGTGTCGGCTTGCGTTGAGCCCGAACGTCCTTGGGGCTCAACGAGGAGCAGGCTGATGCCAAACAACAAGATCGTTTCACAGCAAGACTGGTTCCAGGCGCACAAGGCGCATCTGGCCCGTGAGAAGGAATTGACGCGTTTTCGCGACCGCATCGCTGCCGAACGGCGGCAATTGCCTTGGCTGAAGATGCGAAAGGACTATGTCTTCGAGACCGAACAGGGCCCGAAGAAACTGGCCGACCTGTTCGGAGGCGCGAGCCAGCTGATCGTCTACCATTTCATGTTCGCGCCTGGCGCCGACTACCGTTGCGAAGGCTGTTCCTTTCTTGCCGATCACATCGACGGCGCCAACCAGCACCTCAAGCACCATGATGTGTCGCTGGTCGTGATCTCGCGGGCGCCGTTGGCCGAATTTCTGCCCTACAAACAGCGCATGGGCTGGAAATTCGACTGGGTGTCGTCCTACGCCTCGGACTTCAACTTCGACATGCAGGTTTCCTTCACGGACAAGCAGATCGCATCCGGCGACACGACCTACAATTTCGAGCAGCGCGCGCTGAAATCGAAGGACCTTCCCGGCATCAGCGTGTTCTACAGGGATGAGAACGGCGACATCTTCCTGACCTTCATGTCGCGCTCCAGGGGCGGCGATCCGCTGATCGGTGCCTATCACTATCTCGACCTGACGCCGAAGGGCCGCAACGAGACCGGTCCCTATCACAGCCTGATGGACTGGGTGCGGCTGCACGACGAATATGCGGGCAGGCACGAAATGCAGGACGCCTGCTGCCATTGACGACAGGCGGCCGACGCAAGGTCTTTCGTCTATGGCCCGATATGCGCTAAGTGCTGCTCGACGGACTTGCCGCTTTAACGGTTTGCGGATGCAGCGCTTTCTTGCCCTCCTCACCTGGCTCGCCTTTCCGGTCTATGTCTGGCAGGGGCTCGGCGTGCGCCGTCGCACCAGCCGCATGCTGCCGGCGCAAGGTCCGGTCATGCACGAGATTTCGGGCCAGATGCCGGCGATCTCGCTGCTGATGCTTGGCGATTCTTCCGCCGCCTCGGTCGGCATCGGCAATTCCGAATACGGGCTGGCCGCGCAACTGGCCGAACTGATCTCGAAACGCACCGGCCGCGCGGTGCGCTGGCGGGCAGCCGGCTTCAACTCGGCGACCTCGGGCCAGATCCGCGATCATGTGCTGCCCAATCTGTCGGCCGATCCCTGGACGCATATCGTGCTCGCCATCGGCACCAACGACACCAAGAACTTTCACTCGGTGCCACGCTTCAAAAGCGATTTTGGCGGCCTGCTCTACGCGCTGCGCGCCAAATGGCCGGAGGCGCGCGTGGTGTGGTCGCCGGTGCTGGAATTCACCCGCGCACCGGCAATGCCGCCGCTGCTCGGAAAGATCCTGGAAATCCGCGCCGCCGAGATGAACCGGATGGGCGAGCGCCTTTGCCTCGAACGCGGCGCTGTGCCGGCGCCGCGCCTGCCGATCACCGATGCCGAAGCCGGTTTTGCCTCCGACGGATTTCATGCCTCGGAAGCGGGCTACCGGGCCTGGGCGGAACATCTGGTCGATTTGGTGATGGCCAACGAACCACGCCTCGCGTAGCGGCCGCCAGCCCTAATGCATGTCGCGCAAAAGCATGCCCTCGGGCTTGAACCGAGGGTGTGCAGCGGTTTTGCGATAACGACATGCATAAAACAACAACCTAAAGCGCGTCGCGTGAGGTCGGTCGAACGCGACGCGTTTTAGGCCCAATGGCCCAGCGCCGCTGTTATCGAAATTGCCGCCATCGCCAGCACCGCCAGCTTCCAAAAATCGCTGCGCCGCTTCAGCCCCGGCCAGCCGAGCGGCTTGATCAGCTGGATGACCATCATGGCAACGATAACGAGCGCGAGGAGTTTCGACATGGCCGCTTTTGACTAGCGCATCGGCCCGCAAATCGAAATCGATTTCGGAAAGCACGATGCGTAGAAGGTGCTGTAGCGTCCTTTGCGCGTCAAAAAAGGAGCGGCGCTCCAGCATCGCGCTCAGCTGTCGAAGCGCTCCTTTCGCTCCCTCACGAGAGCACTATGCCAGCGGCTTGAGACCGGCCTCGATCGCAGCCCGTTTCGGTTCGAGGAACGGTGGCAAGGCCAGCCTTTCGCCCAGCGTTTCCAGCGGCTCGTCGGCCGTGAACCCTGGGCCGTCGGTGGCAATCTCGAACAATATGCCGTTCGGCTCGCGGAAATAGAGCGAACGGAAGTAGTATCGCTCGACCTCACCGCTTGACGGCAGGCGGAATTCGGCCAGCCGCGCCGTCCATTGATGCAAAATCTCCTGGTCCGGCGCCCTGAATGCCACGTGGTGAACCGCACCGGCGCCCTGCCGTGCCGGCGCAAGGCCCGGCTGCACAGCGACATGAAGCTCCGCCGCCGGGCCGCCTTCTCCCATCTCGAAGACGTGAACCTGGCCCTGGCCATCCGGCGAGGCATAGTCCCGCGCCTTGCGCATGTTCATTACCCTGGTCAGCACGGTTTCAGTGTTGGTAATGTCGGGAACGCTGATGACGATAGGCCCGAGCCCGCGTATCTGGTGCTCGATTGGGACCGGGCTTTGATCCCAGGGGTGACTGTCGCCCTTGCCGCCATCGCCGACGAGACGCAGGCGCTGGCCTTCCGGGTCTTCGAAGTCCAGCGACGGGTAGCCGCCGATATCGCCGATCTCTCCCGTCGCGACGGTCTCGCCGGACAGGTGCTGCTTCCACCAGGCAAGGCTTTCAGGGCTGGCGACCCTCAGGCTGGTCCCCACGATGCTGTTGGTGCCGCGCCGCTCGCGTCCGACCGGCCAATCGAAGAAGGTAAGATCGGTGCCAGGCGTCGCCTCGGCGTCGGCATAGAAAAGGTGATAGGCCGACGTGTCGTCCTGATTGACCGTCTTCTTGACCAGTCGCAGGCCCAGGGTCCTGGTGTAGAAACGAAGGTTTCCGGGTGCATTGGCCGTGATTGCGGTCAGATGGTGAATTCCTGTCAGTTGCAGGCTCATTGTCATCTCCCTGATCTCTGGAAAATTTTTCTCCCTAGATATCAGAACCCCGGCCCTGTCGCTGCTGCGGATTCCGACGGTCCGTCGTTGGCAGATGAAAGACTTGATCCCGGCGACGAGAAAGCCTGCTTCACTCGGGCAAACGGATCGGACCGGCAAAACCTGGCACGCTCACCAAAGACCGCTCAGCCTCCTGACAGACTGCTGTCAGGAGGGGTGTGCGATAGTGTCTCCATCGAAAGAGAGGAGACCAGCCATGAACGGTTTTACCATTCTGCGTAGCGTGCAGCACTATGTCGGCAAGATCCGGACGATGCGCAACGAGATCCGCACACGGCGTTTCATGAACGGGTTGCCGCAGAGCATCCGCAAGGACATCGGTTGGCCGGATAATTATGAAGGCCGCCACGGCCGCGGCCATTGAGGCGATTTTTTGCGGCAGCGGTTGCACGCCGACGCCACGCGCCCAGATAACAGGTCCGGCGGACCGAAAGACGGAGCAGCAAATGTCGGAACAGAAAACTATCGGCGTTCTTTTCATCGATCGCTTCGCCGACTGGGAATACGGGCTGCTGGCGGCTTCGGCGGTCGAATGGTTCGGCGCACGCGCGGTTTCGCTGGCGCCGAACGGCAAGCCGGTGACTTCGGCCAGCGGATTTATGCTGACGCCCGACCGCTCCACCGCGGTTGATGAAAACACCGATCTTGACGCCGTCGCGGTCATCGGCTCCGACCAGTGGGTCGATGCTCCGCCTGACGTCTCCGCACTGCTGACAGCGGTCGCAGCGCGCGGCGGTGTGGTCGGCGGCATCTGCGCCGGCACGCTGGCATTGGCGCGTGCCGGCCTGTTCGGCAACGCCAAACACACCAGCAATGGTCGTGACTGGATCAACGACAAGGAACCGGGCTATGCGGGCGCCCAGAACTATCAGGACGTGCCCTATGCCGTCGCCGACGGTCGCATCGTGTCCGCGCCGGGTTCGGCTCCCGGCACCTTCGCTCTTGCCTATTCGATCTCGCTGAGATGCGCACGCTGTTCGCCAAGGAGTATGCAGAAGGGGAATATGCTGAAGCCTCCTGACAGTATGGTGTCAGGAGCGGCGTGCAATAATTTGAAAGTATCAGGAGACAGACATGGCCTTCATCCCTGCAAAAGCTTCGGCATGGTTCGAGATTCCCGTCACCGACATGGATCGGGCGCGCGCCTTTTACGGGTCGGTGCTTGAGAACGATCTCATTCTGGAGGAGAGCGGCCCGAACCCGATGGCCATGTTCGCCGCGCAGGACCGAACCGCCTCCGGGCACGTTTACCCCGGGAAACCCGCGGCACCGGGAACCGGCCCGACCATCCATCTGTCGGTTGCCGCACCGATCGAGGACGCGATGGAACGGGTGAGGCAGAACGGCGGGCAGGTCGTCTCGCCGGCAATCTCCATCCCGGCCGGCACATTCGCCTATTGCCTCGACCCCGACGGCAACAGCTTTGGGCTCTTCGTCTAGGTGACGCATGGTAAAGAGCTGGAACGACAGGCTGAACACGCCGGGCATCAACGGCATCAAGCCGACGCCGCGCACTGTTGGCGACGTTGTCGAGGGCCAGCCGATGCTGGTGCCGACGGCACGGCAGGTCGATGATTTCATCCGCTCCATTCCAGAGGGCGTGGCCATGGATGTCCGCGCGTTGCGCACCGCGCTCGCCATTGAGCACGGCGCCGAAGTGACATGTCCGGTCACCATCGGCTATCATCTGCGCACTGTCGCCGAGGCCGCCAACGAGGATCTGGAACGCGGCATGACGCTGAGCGACATCGCGCCGTTCTGGCGGGTGCTGGATGCAAAGACGCCGACAACAGGGAAGTTGTCCTTCGGCGCGGCATTCGTCGCCGCGCAGCGCAAGCGCGAAGGGCTTGAGCCATAATGCATCGCCCGAAAGTTGGAACCGGTTTGGGGACAACGACAGGCTAAAAACAACATCGAGGGACCACACGATGCGCCGCGCCGACAGGCTCTTCCAGATCGTGCAGCATCTGCGCGGTGGCCGTCTGGTCACCGCCCAGAAGCTGGGCACGTGGCTCGAGGTTTCCGAGCGAACCATCTACCGCGACATCGCCGACCTGCAGTCCACGGGCGTGCCGATCGACGGCGAGGCCGGCGTCGGCTACATGATGAGGGAGGGTTTCGACCTTCCGCCGCTGATGTTCACGCGTGACGAGATCGTCGCGCTGGTCGCCGGCGCCCGCATGGTGCGCGCATTTGGCGGTGCTGCCATGGCGCGGGCCGCCGACGAGGCGCTGGTCAAGATCGGCGCCGTGCTGCCCGATGCCGAAAAGGACCGCATCGCCCGCACCGAGATCCACACGCCGATGTGGGTGGTGAGCGACGCCGCCCGCGAAGCAATCGACCTGATCGAGCGCGCGGTGGAAAAACGCCAGGTGCTGACCATCGACTACTCCGACGAAGCAGGCCGCAGCACCGTGCGCGACATCAGGCCATTGGGCCTGTGGTTCTGGGGCAAGGTGTGGACGCTGGTCGCCTGGTGCGAGATGCGCGACGACTTTCGCGCTTTCCGCATCGACCGCATCGCTTCGGTGGTCATAGCCGACCGCGTCTTCAAGCCGGAGCGCGGCAAGCAGCTCGCCGATTTTTACCGTGCGGTGGAGCGCAGCGAGGACTACGGCATGGCGCCGGACCGGGCCGCGCGAACCTAGGCGCTCTTACCTTCTCCCCTTGTTGTGGGAGAAGGTGGATCGGCGCGCAGCGCCAAGACGGAAGAGGGGTGTTGGACGGAGTGCGTCGGTTCCAAGCTGGAGCACCCTCATCCGGCCGCTTCGCGGCCACCTTCTCCCACAAGGGGAGAAGGAAAGGGCGCCGCTTCTTACTCCTCGTCGTCCTTGTCCTCGTCCTTCGACTTCAGCGCCGAGAGCTTGGCGAAGACGGCGTTGGCGTCGAGTTCCGCATCCTCGTCCCTTGGCTTCTCCGGCGCCGGCACGAGGCGCTCGGTCAATGCCGCCGGCAGCAGCGTGTCGCCGGCCGGCTGTGCCTGCTCGCGGCCACGCGAGGCGCGGTTGACTTCCATGTCGAGGTCGATCTGCGAGGCGAGACCCAGCGTCACCGGATCCATCGGCTGCAGGTTGGCTGAGTTCCAGTGCTTTCTGTCGCGGATCTGGTCGATCGTCGACTTGGTGGTGCCGACGAGGCGCGCGATCTGCGCGTCCTTCAACTCGGGATGGTTGCGGACCAGCCAGAGGATGGCGTTTGGCCGGTCCTGGCGCTTTGACAGCGGCGTGTAGCGCGGCCCCTTGCGCTTGGATTCCGGCACCCGCACCTTGGGGTCGGACAGCTTCAGCCGATGGTTCGGATCCTTCTCGGCGCGTGCGATCTCGTCGCGGCTCAGCTGGCCAGTCATGATCGGGTCCATGCCCTTGATGCCTTGCGCCGATTCGCCGTCGGCGATCGCCTTGACCTCGAGCGGATGCAGTCCGCAGAACTGCGCGATCTGCTCGAAGGACAGCGCGGTGTTGTCGACCAGCCAGACGGCGGTCGCCTTGGGCATCAGCAGCGTATTGGCCATTGCAAATATCCTTCTCGTTCGCCCGCGTTCCCGCGCGGGCGGTGGTTTTAGAGCCACCAAAATGGGAAAATCGCGGTTTATATAGCCGCTCCGTTGCCGTTCCGCAACGTTTTTGGAAGGTAGTCGCGAGATGGCGGGAGATATCGAACCTGTCAAGGCAGCCTTGGCGGCTTCAGCATCGCGCCTTCGGTGAGCCGCTCAGCGGCCGCGGCCGCTAGCCCGGCAACAAAACGTCCTTCTGTCGGCATTTGCCGACTGTTAGTGGGAACATGTTTCATCCACATTTCGCTTCGGTAGCGGCGAGCTGCTTTGGGAGAGCAAGCCGCCGCCGATGTGGGCTGATCGATGTTGGAAACCGGGCACGCTGTCGCGGCGGGGTTGTTTCCGTTCGCCATTTCCTATGCGCTTCTGGCAATGCTGCCGAGCGCCAATTTTGCTGTCGTCGCGCAGGCCGGGCTAACCGCTTCGCGTGCCACAGCACTTTCGGCCGCCGCCGGCATTGCCCTGGGCGCGAGTTCGCTGGCGATGGTCGTCGCGACGGGCGCTGCAGCGCTGCCGCCGGGGGGCATTGCGCACCAGATAGCCGCCAGCCTTTACGGCGCAATGCTGGTCTTTATCGGCTGGAATTCGATGCGGCGGGCGCTGTCGATCACGATCGGCGCCGACTAGCCGAAGCCGCTTCCCATCGTTCGGTACTTCCGGCTGGGGTTTGTCACGGCGGCGGCTAATCCGGCCACCGCATTGTTTTTTGCATCCTCTGCGCTGAGCTTGAATACGCGCGGGCCAATCCAGATATCCGTGGTAGCGCTGGTTTTTGCCATTGCAATCGCCTGGTTTGGCCTTGTCGGCCTGGCTATTTCCCAGCCAGCCATGCGCGAATTCTACAACCGTTTCCGCAAGCACGTGGACATGGTGCTGGGAGGCGCCTTGATAGCGATTGGTTTTGCCGCGCTTAGCCACTGAAGCAACAAATAGGCGGTCTTCCACCGATTTGGCCGGTCGTCATCTGCGATTGAGCGGTTCTGTGCTCTTGAGCAAGGCGACGAGTTGGCTTTGCTGACGTGTCCCGGTCTTGGCGAAAATCCGTTCGAGATAGGTCCGGCCGGTCTTCACGGTGATCTTCAAGTCGGATGCCGCATCTTTCAAGGGTCGTCCCTGCGAAAGCACGGCGGCCAGACGTGCCTCGGAGGGCGTCAGGTCAAACAGGCCCGCGAGGAGGATTGGTGAAGGCACGACGGCACTGTCCCTTACTTCCGTTGCAGCAACCAGGATGTCCGCGCCGGTGAAAATGTCATGTGCGGCGCGGCGCAGCGGCAAAAGATGGATGACCAGAGCCGGCCGGCTTTCGTTCGCGGCAACAGGAATGGATCGGACCGCGAAATCGTTGCGGTTCTCGAGGATGGCCTGCTGGAAAAGCGCATTGGCGGAGGCATTGGCGATCGCCATGCCGCCATAGGCGGTTGGCAGAAACATCTCGGTCAATTCTTCCAGCAGGCCGTTGGCCGTCAGCACGCGTCCCGATGCAGTCATGACCGCGGCCGGCAGCCCGATGGTCTCGAGTGCCGAGACGGTCGCCCTGGCCCGTTCCAACCCCAGTCGCGCCGAGACCATGCCGGCACGCGCGAGATGCGGGCGAAGCTGGTCCAGCCGATCGACCGACGCCCGATCGTAGGTGCCATCCTTCATCCACCGTTGAAAGACGAAAGTGACGAGCTCGCCACTCGGCATGGCGACTGCCGAACAAACGTGTGCGCCGATACCTGCCGCTCTCAGCTGTATCCGCACCGGATCACGTTCGACCTCTTCGGCTGTCAGGAAATCTTCGACCTGAACGAAGCTCGCCGGCTGCATGCTGCACATAGCTGAACGGCGTCAGAGAATTTCCAGCCGTCGCTGGCGACAAATTCATCAAACACGGATCGCAGCGAGTTGCCGTGAACCGGAGAAACGTCACTCAATCTGCCGCGAACCGGAGAATCGGTACTGAACAGGAAGATGGCGCCGGTGGCCGAACCTGAAAGACTGCCGGCAGCTTCGAGCGCATCCCCCAAAGTTCCGGCACGAAAGCCGCCTCGTAGATCTTGTCCGTCAGACCGTCGAACATGGGCGCAAGCCTGTTTCAGAGTCAGCACGCTACTGGCCCGGATCAGCGCTCCCACCCTCTGACCTAGTCCCGCGCGATCAAAATGCCTACGCTGAAACTGGAGTCAACCGCAGATTGCGGTCGAGTTGTATTCGGACCTGGATAGTGGCCATCATAGCAGCCGCTGCTGTTGCCTCGGACTTCAAAACGACAAAACCCGCCGGACTGGTCCAGCGGGCTCGGAACCGGTGGCGGGAAACCCGCCTGCCTCGGCTCTTGCTTGGCGGATCAAAGCGTCTTGCGGGCGATCCTCTCGATGTCACCACGGTTGATGCCGAGGTCGTTGAGCTCGCGGGCGTTCAAGCGGTTCAGTTCGCGCACGGTTTCATTGTACATGCGCCAGTTACGGAAAGCACGGATCGGGTTCATGGTAGTCCTCCATCGTTTCGATGCCGCTCAAATAGGCACCGTTGATGAAAAGTTGAACAGACGCTTTTGCATGGCGGCAATGCGTTTGTTGCATTGCGCAATTAAGGTTTTGTTCAGCTTGCTTGCCGACCGTCAGCCGACATCGAGCACGATCTTGCCGATGTGGTCGCCGTCCTCCATCCGCTCATGCGCCCGCCACGCTTCCCTGAGCGGAAAGATCATGTCCATGACCGGTGCTACCTTGCGGGTGCCGAGCAGCGGCCACACCTGCGCCTCCAGCGCTGCGGCGATCGCCGCCTTAAATTCGACGGTGCGCGGCCGCAGCATCGAGCCGGTGTGGGTGAGCCGCTTGGCCATCATCTTCGAGAAGTCGGTGCTTGCCACCGTCCCGCTCTGCGTGGCGATCTGGATGATGCGGCCTTCCACCGCCGCGGCCTCGTAGTTTCGCGCCACATAGTCGCCGCCGACCATGTCGAGGATGACGTTGGCGCCCTTGCCGCCGGTCGCGTCCTTGACCGCCGCGACGAAGTCCTCCTCGCGGTAATTGATCGCCCGGTCGGCGCCGAGCTTCAGACAGGCGTCACACTTCTCCTGGCTGCCGGCAGTGGTAATGACATGGGCGCCGAAGGCCGAGGCGAGCTGGATCGCCGTGGTGCCGATCCCGGACGAGCCGCCATGCACGAGCAGCGTCTCGCCGCTCTTCAGGGCGCCGCGTTCGAAGACATTATGCCAGACGGTGAAGTAGTTTTCCGGTACCGCCGCCGCTTCGGTGTGGGTAAAGCCGGCCGGCAGCGGCAGCACGCTGCCGGCATGGACCTTGACGTATTCGGCATAGCCGCCGCCGGGCGTCAGCGCGCAGACCCGGTCGCCGACGCGCCAGCGCGATATCTCGTCGCCAAGAGCGGCAACTTCGCCTGACGCTTCGAGGCCCGGCAGGTCCGACGCACCAGGCGGCGGCGGGTAGACGCCCTTGCGTTGCTGCACATCCGGCCGGTTGATACCGGCGGCGCGCACCCGGATCAGGATTTCGCCAGGTCCGGGCACGGGCACGTCGCGCGTTTCCGGTTTCAGAACCCGCGGTCCGCCGGGTTCCGAGATCGCGATGGCCGTCATCTTCGCCGGAATCTTGTCCTGTCCACTCGCCATGAATTTTTCCCGTCTCGCTTCGCCAGTTTCTTGCCGACTTGCCGGTTTTATTGCCGACTGTTTGCATCCATGCCCCTGCCCTATGTATGCTCATTGCCAAATCAGGCAAATGGCCACTGCAGCGCCGGGCGTGCGATTGGACGCGCCAAGGACGCTGTAGCCGTTTAATTTTGACGCATGAGCGAGGAGCGATGATGGCGATCTTCGACGACGAACCCAAAAAGAAAGCGCGCCCGCATGAGATCGGGCAGGATCTGTCGCTGCTTTCCGTCGATGAACTGTCCGAGCGGATCGGCATCTTGCGCGACGAGATCGCCCGGCTCGAAGCCGAGCTCAAGACCAAGAGCACCACCAAATCAGCGGCCGAGGCGCTGTTTCGCCGCGGATAGTTTCCAGAGCCGAAGCGCCCGCCGCCGAAAAGCTCGAATGCGACTGTCTTCAGACCCTCCCCAAATTCCAGCCGGATCAGCTAAATGTTCGCAAGCTACCGACCGATCCTTTCGCTGCTTCGCGGCACCGCTTTCCTGCTGGCGGCAACCGGACTGCACGGGCTGTTGTTGCCGCTGCGCGGCCAGTTGGAGGGTTTCTCGACCGCATCGCTCGGCCTGATGGGCACGGCCTGGGCCGGCGGCTTCGTCACCGGCTGCTTCTTTGCGCCGCGCCTGGTGCGCCGCGCCGGTCACGTACGCGCTTTTGGCGCCTTTGCGGCATCGGGAGCCATCGTCGCACTGCTCACCGGCCTGATCATCGACGAATATATCTGGATCCTGCTGCGCGCCTTCACCGGCTTCACCATGGCCGGCGCCTTCATGATCATCGAAAGCTGGCTCAACGAGAAGTCCACCAACGAGAACCGCGGCGCCGTCTTCGGCCTTTACATGATGGTCACCTATGCCTCGATCATGGGCGGCCAGATGATCGTTGCCGGCGGTGATGTGATGTCGGCCTCGCTGTTCATGATCACCGGTATCCTGTTTTGCCTGTCGCTCATTCCGACCGCAGTGTCGACGGCTTCGCATCCCAAGCCGCTGCAGGACGTCTCGCTCGACGTCAAGGGGCTCTATGTCAATTCGCCGGTGTCGGCGATCGCCTGCGTTCTGATCGGCGTCGCCAACGGCGCCTGGGGCACGCTTGGCGCCGTCTATGGCGCCCGCATCGGCATTTCCACGGCGGAGATCGCGCTGATGATGAGCCTGGTGGTCGTCGCCGGCGCCGCCATGCAACTTCCGGCCGGGCGTCTCTCCGACAAGACTGACCGCCGCTTTGTGCTGGCGGGCCTGGCATTCGGCGCGGCGCTGTTCGCCATCGCGCTGTTCCTGTTCGAGCCGCGCTCCGGCGTCTTCGTCATCGTCTGCACCGCTGCCTACGGGGCCTTTGCCTACACGCTTTATTCGATCGCCGTGGCCCATGCCAACGACCACGCCCGGGCGGAGGATTTTGTCAAAGTGTCCGGCGGCCTGCTGCTGCTCTATGGTTTCGGCACGATGATCGGGCCGCTGCTGGCCGCCGGCCTGATGGGCTGGATGCGTCCGGAAAGCCTGTTCCTTGCAACGGCCCTCGCGCATCTTTGTCTGGCAGGCTATACGCTGCTGCGCATCAGCCGGCGCGCCCCGGTGCCAATCGAAGACCGCGACGCCTTCAAGACGCAACCGGCCGAGCGTTCGATCACCCCGGAAGCCTTGCGGCTCGATCCGCGCAGAAAGCCTGAAACCAACGGTTGAGATTCGGAAAACTTTGCCTCACAAATAGGGCATGATGTTTTCCGACGCCTTCATGGCGATTGCCGACCCCAACCGGCGCTATCTCTTGGAAGAGCTTCGGCGCGGCCCGAAGACTGTCAACGAACTGGCCGCCGGGTTGCCGGTCTCGCGCCCGGCGGTTTCGCAGCATCTGAAAGTGCTGCTCGACGCCGGGCTGGTCAACGCCAAGCCGGAAGGGACAAGGCGCGTCTATACGGTCAGCAGTGCCGGCTTCCTGAAGCTCAACATCTGGCTCGACCAGTTCTGGGAAGCCGAGCAGCTTGGCTCGCTCGGAAGCTGAGCTGCGCCGTCGCATCTTTGCCAGTAGACAGGCATGGCGAAGCTCCTCTGGATCCAGGTGCTGGCGCTGAGCCGCACATCTCATTGAAACAATGTCAGACACCGGCCTAAGCGTTCCAGCTTGGACGTTTCTGAACGCGGTCGAGCCAATGATGGACATTGACGAGCGAGTCCGGGATGTCGGCTCCGAAGAAGGCGCCAAGCCACGCTGCGACGCCGGCGGTGATGTCGGCGACGGAGTACTGGTCGCCCGCGATGAACGGGCGGCCATCGGCGATCTCGCGGTCAAGCCACGCCCACTTTGCCGGAACGGCTTCGCGCTGGGTTTCGGCGAAAGCCGGGAACTGCACAAGCCGCTCCGCAAACATGGGATCGGAATGCAGCGCAATGCTGCCGATCGTTCCGAAGATCTCGATCTCGGCGCGGCGGTTCCACATCTCGACCTTGCCTTGGCTGACCGCGTCCGAGCCGAACAGTGCCGGCGTTGGATGAAGCGCCTCCTGATAGCGGCAGATGGCGATGCTTTCGGTGATCACCGTCCCGCCATCGAGCACGAGCACGGGAATCTGGCCGAGTGAGTTGAGCTCAAGGAATTGCGGGGTTTTGTGCTCGCCTTTTGTCAGATCGACATCAACCCGCGGAACGTCGATGCCTTTCTCAGCCATGAAGATGCGGACGCGGTAGGAATTCGGACCGATGCCGCAGTAGAGTTTCATCATATCCTCCCGATTCTGCTGGTCTTTGGCTCAGGCTGGGGCGCTCGCGCGCATTCCACCTGCAGGTTGTCGAGCATCTGGCTCCAGCCAGCCTGATGGTTTTTGGGCTGATCATGGCCGTCAAGAAAGGCGCCTTGCTCGGTCATCAGCAGCCGGCAGCCTGTGCCTTCTGGACTGAATTCAACCGTCAGCAGGCCGACAAACAATCGCTGGCCGCTGCTGGTCATGCCACCAGCCGAGACGATGCGCTGGTCGCGCACGATGTCGAGGTAGCGCGTCTCGTTCACATAACTCTCGCCACCCTTGGGTCGAAACGGCTGAGCGCAATGCCGCCCACCTGGAACTCGAAGCATTCAATGCTGCTTTCCCAACCCTCGCCGGGCGAGCCCCAGCGCTGCAATGCGGCGGGATCGGACCAAGCGGCGAACACCCGCGCCGGCGAAGCGTCGTAGCTGCGTTCGAGCACTATGGTCGAATGGATGACGGAGCGTTCGCTCATGTTGGCCTCCTCAGTTTCCTTCGGTTTCGTCTTTGGTTTCCGCAAGAAAGCCGCCGAGCCGGTCGAGCCGCTGTTCCCAACCCAGGCGCCGTTCGTTGATCCAGTGTTCGGCGGTCCTCAGCGCCCTCGGCTCGAGCTGGCAGGTGCGCACCCGGCCGAGCTTTTCGGTGCGGACGAGACCGCTCGCCTCGAGCACGTTCAGGTGCTGGACGACCGCCGACAGCGACATCGCCAGCGGCTCGGCCAACTGGCTGACCGATGCGGGGCCGCACGACAGCCGCTCCACCATGTGCCGCCGCGCCGGGTCGGCGAGCGCCTGGAACATCAGGTCGAGCTGGGCGGTATCGTGCAGCATCGGGCTCAACCGTTGTTGTAGGGAAAGTTTCAAATAGGGCTGCGCTTCTTCGATCACTCGGGCGACAGACGGCCGCAGCAGCAGCCGGTCGTGGTAGCGCGACTGTTCATTGCCGGCAGATGTGAACGGCGTTCCGTTTTCATAGTGCGATCAGCGGCTTCCAGCAGAAGGAGGCGAGCGGATGGAGATGCATCGTCAAGGACACTGCTTTGCTCGTTCCCTTGGTGGTTCGCCGCTGCACGGTTTACGGAGCTAAACACTGAAGCGATTACTTAACTATTGCCAATGGTGTGTCAAGGTCCAGCTCCGCGCTTACTTGGCTTGGCTATGGGCGACGATGGCATCAACGATCGTGGCCCAATCGTCGGGATGGAGTTCGTGGCCGCCGCCTTCAATGCGGACAAGCCTCGCGCCGGCAACTGCTTCGGCCAGAGCGGCGCCATGCTCGACCGGAAAGATCGGATCCGCGGTGCCGTGGATGACGAGGAGCGGAACCTTCAAGTCGTGCAGGCGACCCTTGCAATCCTCGCCGCCCCGATCTTCACCGCTCTCAAGCATGAAATGATTGGTCGCGCTTAGAAAACCGCCGGACCGGTCGTAGTCCTGTTCGACGAAGGCCCTCGTCCGCTTCCCGTCGAATGGATGCGCGGTGCCGGCGATCGCGTGCGCGTCCTTGACGATGTAGTCGATCACCTGGGCTCGGTCCGACCAATCGACCTTGGCGCCTTCGGCCGAATGCTTCATATAGGCTTCGCTCGTCCCTGGCAGGTGCGAGGTGTCGATCCCGATTGGCGAAGTGCTGATCGCCGTTAGCGAGATGATCCGCGACGGATATTTCAACGCCACGAGTTGCGCGATCATGCCGCCCATCGACATGCCGACGACATGCGCTTTCGCGATGCCATGATTGTCGAGGACGCGAATGGCGTCGTCCACCATGTCGTCGAAAGTGTAAGGCGGTTCGCCCTGCGCATATTTGGTCGAACGGCCAGTATCGCGATTGTCATAGCGGATCACGAACAGGCCGTTGCCGGCCAGTTTCCGGCAGAACGCCTCAGGCCACCAAAGCATCGAAGCCATCGCGCCCATAATCAGCAGCATCGGCGGATGCGCGGGATCGCCAAACGTCTGCGACACGATTTCGGGTTCCGCTGCCTTGGTCATGGTCGCCGTCTCCTCTCTGCAAAACCGATTGCATTTTGCAATCAGTTGCACGATAATAAAACTGATATGATAATGCAACCAGTTTCTGTCGGAGATTCGCATGAGCATCGATCATCGTTCTGGGTGCCCGATCAACCTGTCGCTTGAAGTGTTCGGCGACCGGTGGAGCCTGATCATCCTCCGCGACATGATTTTCGGCGGCAAACGCCACTTTCGCGACTTGCTCAACGGGTCATTGGAACGCATCGCTTCCAACATCCTCGCCGATCGGCTGAAGCGACTGATGGAACTCGGCATGCTGACCAGGGCTGACGATCCCACCCACAAGCAGAAGGCGATCTACAGCCTGACCGAAATGGCGATAACGCTGGTGCCGATCCTGGCGCATCTCGGCGCCTGGGGTCGCGTCTGGCTGCCGGTCAGCGAGGAGCTCTCGATCCGCGCCGAGCTTCTGGAAAAGGGCGGCCCGCCGATGTGGGAAAAGTTCATGGACGAACTGCGCCACGAACATCTGGGCACGCCTTCCGACACGCCGCCGGATGCCACCGTGCGTGCGACGTTGCAGGCCGGATACGAGGCGGTTGTCGCCCGAAAGGCGGCGGGCGCCGGGTGCGATGCCGGCGCCTGACCAACTTATTTCCCCCATCGCAGGGCGGCTCTGCTATTAAAGCCGTTGAAAGCTATAATTTACGGGATTGGAAAAGCCCTTGGTTGAGAACTCTAAGGATACTGCCCGCGCGCGGGCCGATTTGCGTTTCAAGAAGCAGGAAGAGGCAGCCACGGTTCGTCAGAAGGCGATGGCGGAATATGTCGCCGAGAGCGATGCCCGCCAGATAAAGACCAACAAGCTGAGGGCGCTCCGCCTTGCCAAGGAAGCGGAAGACCTCGCCAATGCGCCGGCTGCTCCGGTGAAGAAGCCGACACGCGCCAAGAAAAAATAGCGGTCCGGCGTGTCGGGCGAGCCTGTCCTACCGTCGGCAGGTGATGACAACGAGGCGGCTGCTTCACCGCCTTTTATGCATGTCGTTACAGCAAAACCGCTGCGCACCCTCGCTCAAGCCCGAGGCATGCTTTGCGCGACATGCATTAGCTCATGGTTATGTCGCGGCTGGCTGCTCGCATGGATACTGAGAAGCCGGCCAGGACATCGACCAGTGCGATGACCATCAAAATGAAGAAAACCGAGTGCGCCGCGCCCTTCACCAGCAGGAACTCGACCAGGAACGCCACGAAGACGAAGGTCGACAACAGGTGGTCCATGATCGAGGCGCTCGTCGTGCGCGTCGATTTCAAGATTTCGACGAAGAAGAGAAGCAGCCCGATCAGCACGATCAGATCGCCGAGCGTCATCGAGAACACTCCGCCCGACATCATGCGGATCGAGAACATTTGGATTGCCCAAGGATCGTCGCCGCCGCCGAATATTCCCAGAAGCCCAAGATTATAGAGGACGAAGGGTACGATCAGCAGCGGGATGGCACCGAACATCAGAAGGCTCCGGTTGGACAGCCTTCTCTAGTATGCGCTCGGCGTTCGCCGTCAAGAATTTTCGCATGCGACCGCGAACACGGACAAAGACCGTGCGAAATAACAGTACCAGCCGGTACGGCTGCATCCGGTACGGCTGCTGGCATATTTGACAACAATTCGAGGGGCGATCATCTGCGCAAAACGCAGAAAGACCGGCGCGATGGCCGGTCCTTCGATAGTCCCAAACCGTCGAAAGCGTTCTCAGCTTTCCTTCGGCTCCAGAACCTGGCGACCGCGATACATGCCGGTCTTCAGGTCGATATGGTGCGGGCGGCGCATCTCGCCGGAATTCTTGTCCTCGACATAGGTCGGGGCCTTCAGCGCATCGGCCGAGCGGCGCATGCCGCGCTTCGACGGGGAGGTTTTTCGTTTCGGTACGGCCATGGATATGCTCCACTACATGGTCAAAATGCCCCGGCTGCCCTCGTGAAAGGGCCGCGTCAGGGCCGGAATCTGAGAAAGTCGGGTGCCTATACACGCCCTGCGCCGTTTTGGCCAGCGCCGTCGCGAATTTTTTTAAGCTATCGCAGACAGCCGACATAGGCGCCGGACCGACCGGCGCGCCGCTCGATCAGCGAGGCCAGCCGTCTCAGCCCCGGCCCGGGCTTCGCCGGGTTGCGGGCGATCGGGTTCGGCAGGGTGACGGCAAGCAGCGCCGCCTGGCGACGCGACAATCGTTTTGCCGAAACCCCGAAATGATGCTGGGCGGCGGCCTCGATGCCATAGATGCCCGGCCCCCATTCGGCGATATTGAGATAGATTTCCATGATGCGCCGTTTCGACATCACCATGTCGACATAGACAGCCAGCGGCAGCTCGACGACTTTCCGGACCGAGCCCAGCGGCCGCGACCACAGATAGAGGTTCTTGACGCTCTGCATGGTGATGGTCGAGGCGCCGCGCGTCATCTCGCCGGCCAGCGCGTCGTCGACGACGCCCCTCAACTCGCCAAGGTCGATGCCGCGATGGAAACAGAACTGCCCGTCCTCCGACATGATGACCGAATGCGCCAACGCCGGCGCCACATCGTCGATCGAGACCCAGCGCCGGTCATAGCCGGAAAACGTCGCCAGATCCTTCAGCATCAGTGTCGATACCGGATGCACGAACGGCGGCAGGTACAGAAAGGTCAACACCAGCGGCATCAGCGCCAGCACCACGGCGATGGTGATACCGCGCCGGACCCAGTGCCGAGGCCAGCGTTTGAGACCGATGCGATTGCCGCGTTTCGGCCTCACCATGTCCAGCCCTTGGGTTTCGTGATCGACGATCGGTTCCGACAAGCCGCTCAATCCATGCTGCTCCCTGCCCCCGGCATAATGGCGCTTGGCTTCTTGCGCAACGTCTGAGTGTCGGCTACCCGTCCCCGGCATGGCGAAAGACGATCAAATACCGTTCGAGGCAGCGCTTCTCGCACGCACAGGGCCGATCGAGGCGCTGCTCAGGCGGTTGCTCGACGACCGCCCGCTTTCAGGCGAGATCGCGCGGCCGCAGCGTCTGATGGAGGCGATGCGCCACGGCGTGCTGAATGGCGGCAAGCGCCTGCGCCCTTTCCTGGTCATGGAAAGCGCCGCGCTGTTTTCCGCCGACGGCGAGGCGGCGCTGCGCGTGGCGGCGGCGCTCGAATGCGTGCATTGCTATTCGCTGATCCATGACGATCTGCCGGCCATGGACGACGACGATCTGCGCCGAGGCCAGCCGACCGTTCACAAGGCCTTCGACGAGGCGACCGCCATCCTCGCCGGCGACGCCTTGCTAGCGCTCGCCTTCGACATCATTGCCGACGAAGCGACAATGCTGCCGGCCGAACGGCGGGCGGCGCTGGTGCTGGCGCTGGCCCGCGCCGCCGGAGCCGGAGGCATGGTCGGCGGCCAGATGCTCGATCTCGAAGCCGAGCGTAACCGGCCGGAGGAAGCCGGCATCATCCGGCTTCAGGCGATGAAGACCGGCGCGTTGATCCGCTTCGCCTGCGAAGCGGGCGCAATTGTTGCCGGCGCGCCGGCGGCCGACCGTGAAAGACTGGCGGAATTCGGCTCGGCGATCGGGCTTGCCTTTCAGCTTGCCGACGACCTGCTCGATCTGACGGCGGATGCGCGCCAGATGGGCAAGGCGACCGGCAAGGACGCAGCCGCCGGCAAGGCGACGCTGGTGGCGCTGCACGGCGCCAACTGGGCGCGGGACCAGCTTCAAGGCCTCGTCGACCAGGCCCACGCCTTGCTTTGTCCCTATGGCGAAGACGCCGTGCTTCTGAAGCAAGCAGCGGAATTCGTGGCGGCCCGCAACAGCTGACGCTGTTCCAAGCTGTACTCCCGCCCTATGGCGCGCCGTGCAGCCAAGGAGGGTTGGCGAACTGTTCGGCCAGGAAATCCACGAACACGCGCACGCGCGGCGACAGAATTCGGCCAGGCGGATAGACAGCGCAGATTGGCGCTCCGTCAGGATGATTGTATCCGGTGAGCAGCGCGGTCAGTCTGCCTGCCTCGATATCCGGCCCGACCAAGATCTCGGACATGCGGATGATGCCTATACCGGCGAGCGCCAGCCGGCGTAGCGCTTCGGTGCTGTTGGCCTCTATCGGGCTGCGGATACGCATGCTTTGCAGACCGTCCGGGCCATCGAACTCCCAGATATTGAGACCGCCGCGCGCTGTGACGCCAAGACAGATATGACCTTGAAGGTCGTCTGGCGTTGTCGGCATGCCATGTCTTTCGAGATATCGAGGTGATGCGCAAATGACACGGCGATTGGGCGCCAGCCGCCGCACCACCAGCCTGGAATCGCTGTGTGCGGCAACGCGCACGGCGACGTCCGTCGCCTCAGCCAACAGGTCGACAATCGCATCTGTGAACATCAGCTCGAGCTCGACGGCCGGGTAGCGATCGATGAAGGCCGGCAACATCGGCACGATCAAGCGATGGCCGAAGGCGCTCGGAAGACTGACGCGCAGCCGGCCGCGCGGTTCTGCTCCGGGTTGAACCGCGATTTCAGCCTCTTTGATGTCGTTCAGGATGCGGCGAGCGCTCTCGGCATAGGTGCTGCCTTCCGCCGTCAAGCTGATGCGCCGCGTCGAGCGCTGCAGCAAGCGCACGCCAAGGCGGGACTCAAGCCGACCGATGATTTTGCTGACGGCCGAAGGTGTCATCCGCAGCCGGCGTGCCGCTGCCGAGAAGTCGCCTTCCTCGACAACTGCCAGGAACACACCCATCGTCTCTTGCCGGTCGATGATATCTATTCCAATTCGTCACAGATGAACGGAAACTATCACCGATTATCGGCAGATGCGAACCATAATATGTTTTCCTCTTCAGCATGCAAAATGCTGGAGAGGAGGTGCCATGGGTGCAGAACACGTAAACCTGCGAGATGCTCACGACGTGCATCGGTGGGCACGTCGTCAGCGCAGCGCCGCAATTGGGCGGTGGTGTCTTTGGCTTATCCGTACGCTCAATCGGTCACGTCAAGGAATGGGAAAACGCTCAAGGCGAAGCAACGTCCGGGCTGGCGCAGCCGGCCGATCGGAATGATTTCTGGCGATGTTGGAGCGTATGGCTCGCCACGCCAGTTGCCGAGCCATTCTTCGACGACCAGCCCGGTCTGGTCCAGCATCGGCGCAAGGCTTTCTTTGTCGGCACGGCGGTTTTCGATTCGGCGCTGAGCACGCGTCCGCTGCCGGGCATTTCGTAACGGGTGGAGTAAGTGACGACACCGGTAGCGGGATTGTGGCGGAAATCGTTCGAAGTCCACGCCGCCTTGGTTCTCCCATATCATAGAACTGGACGAGGCCGGATCGATGTAGAGACGGTCGGTCATGGTAAGCCTATAGCTGAAGCCGTGGACCAGCAGAATTCGTGGAATAAAAGCGCAGCTTCGATGGTTTGTCGGGAAAATCAGTCGGCACCCATCACCGATTCCGCACCACAATGCATGCACCGCCGACGCTTTGCAGTTTCCGGCAGATGTTGTCGGCCTTGGCTTTGGAGTCGGCGCCGATGCGGACAGCATAGATCCCGCGCCTGCCGATCGGCGAGCGCACCCGGCTGACCACCGGATCATGGCCCTTAAGCAAGGCCGGAAACCGGCGCTTCACACCAGTCCATTGATTGAGCGCCGCGGCGCGGCGGAAATTGCCGGCCACCTGCACGCCCCACGGCTTGATGTTGATCGACGCCATGGCCACGGTTTGGGACTTGATGACCGGCAGTTTTCGGCAGGCGACCGCGAAGCTCGCTTTCTTGTCGAGCGGCTGGATGCTGCCGGCATAGGCGGTGTCGGTGAACCTGTCGGCCGGCTCGCCCATGATGTCCAGGACGTAATTTTCGGTCTCCATCGGCAGGAAGCCGCCGGAACTCAGCCAGCGCGACACCCGGCTTTCGCCGGCATTGTAGGCGGCGGCGGCCAGGCCCAGATTGCCAAAGCCGGTTTTCATCTCGGCGAGATATTTTGCCGAGGCCGGAATGGCCTGCTCGATATCGAAGGAATTGGCGAGGCCGCGTATCTTGGCGGTGCCCGGCATGAACTGGGCAATGCCTTCGGCGCCGACCGGACTGACCGCATTGGGGTCGAAGCGGCTTTCCTTCCAGATCAGCCGGGCAAAGAAATCCTTGGGCAGGCCGTTTTGATCGGCATGCGCCTCGATCAGGTTGCAAACCCGGTCGAGCAGCCGCTGCTTGGCAGGGCGCGGCGGATCGGCGTGGACGGCTGTCGCCCAGCCCAGCCCACCAAGTAAAACACCAAGCAAAATCGGCGTCGCCCAAGGGAAGCGCCGCATCGACCTACTCCGCCGCAGCCTTGCCAGGTTGCCCAAACCGCTGCTCGATATAGTCGGCGACCATTTTCTCGAAGTCGGCGGCGATCGAAGGGCCGCGCAGCGTCGCCGCCTTCCTGCCGTCGACGAATACCGGCGCCGTCGGCGTCTCGCCGGTGCCGGGCAGCGAAATGCCGATATCGGCATGCTTGGATTCACCCGGACCGTTGACGATGCAGCCCATCACCGCGACTTTGAGGTTTTCGACGCCGGGGTATTTTTCACGCCACACCGGCATGTTCTTGCGCAGATCCGCCTGGATATCCTGCGCGAGTTCCTGGAACACGGTAGAGGTGGTGCGGCCGCAACCGGGGCAGGCGGCGACGATCGGTACGAACTGCCGAAACCCCATGGTCTGCAGGAGTTCCTGCGACACTTGCACCTCGCGGGTGCGGTCGCCGTTCGGCTCCGGCGTCAGCGAGATGCGGATCGTGTCGCCAATGCCTTGCTGGAGAAGAATGCCCATCGCCGCGGATGAGGCGACGATGCCTTTCGAACCCATGCCGGCCTCTGTGAGGCCGAGATGCAGCGCGTGGTTGGAGCGGGTGGCAAGCTCGGTGTAGACCGCGATCAGATCCTGCACGCCGCTGACCTTGGCCGACAGGATGATCTTCTCACGGCCAAGGCCGATCTCCTCGGCCATTTCGGCCGACAGAATCGCCGACTGCACGATCGCCTCGCGCGTTACCTCCTGCGCGGTCAGCGGAAAGCCCTGGCGCTGGTTGTCGTCCATCAGCCTGGTCAAAAGCTCTTGGTCGAGCGACCCCCAGTTGACGCCGATTCGCACCGGCTTGTCGTACCGGATCGCCATCTCGACGATCGCCGCGAACTGCCGGTCCTTCTTGTCCTTGAAGCCGACATTGCCGGGATTGATGCGGTATTTGGCCAGCGCCTCGGCGCAAGCCGGGTGGTCGGCGAGCAGCTTGTGGCCGATATAATGAAAATCGCCGACCAGCGGCACATTTATGCCGAGCCGTTCGAGCCGCTCGCGGATGGCGGGCACGGCGGCGGCACTCTCGTCGCGGTCGACGGTGATGCGCACGATCTCGGAGCCGGCGCGATGCAGCGCGGCAACTTGAGCGACTGTCTGGTCGACATCGGCGGTGTCGGTGTTGGTCATCGACTGAACGACGACAGGGGCGCCCCCGCCGACCATCACGCCGCCGACGTCGACACCGACAGACGTGCGGCGCGAGAAGGGTGAAGAAAAATATCCGGTCATGGCCGGCTGCCCTTTGTTAGCGCCGATTCCGGAATCGGTTTCCGGAAACAATCTGCGCAAAAATCAAAAATACAGCGTCCATTGCGCGTCCGAAAGGAGGCGCGGCGCTATAGAAGGTCCCGGCATGAGGTGGAGGAGCAAAGATGGCTTGTCAATGGCGATAGGCAGGCAAACCTGTCAAATCGAACCGCCGGACAAACAGGGAAACGCTCCGGCGGCATTGGTTGCCACGGGAGAAGATGGTCGGGCAAAGCGCGCATTGTTCCCTGCATGACCCCGAAACCGAAAGGATTTTCGGAAAGGACCATGCGCCGAAATCAGAAGCACGACAGCGCCCTTTGCGCGTCCAAAGGACGCGCAGCGCCGTAGATGAGCGTCAGTGCGTGGTGGGTTTCGGCTTCGCCTTCAATTTCTCAATCTCGTCCTTGAGCGCCAGCTTGCGCCGCTTGAGATTCACGATTTCGAGGTCGTCGACCGATGGATGGTTCATCGCATCATCGATTTCGCGTTCGATGTCGCCGTGTTTCCGCTGCAGCTCATCAAGATGGGATGCAAGAGACATGATTGGTTCTCCCTTTCATGGTTTCCTCGATTGCAGCCGTCAAGGCGCGTCCCACCGCAATTTCGCTTCTGTGACGGCATAATGACAGTGTGCCACTATCGGGCACCGATGTCGAATGCTGCGTGGTAGCATTCCACGACAATACGAAATGTGGTATTGGCTGCGCGCCGGTGCAAGATACCTCCGGCCTCGCCCAATCAGGCCCATTTTTGGGCGCCGCAGACGTGCAGACGGTAAATAATGTCCGAACAGGAACAGGCCGATATCCGCCTCGAATATTCTCGGCTGAAGCAGGAACACGCCGATTTCGACGCGGCGATCAACGCGATGATCGCCATGGGCTGCGACCCTCTGCAGATCCAGCGCATGAAGAAGAAAAAGCTCTTCCTGAAAGACCGGCTGATGGCGCTGGAAGACCGGATCATCCCCGACATCATCGCGTGAGCGAATCCCACTTACGGTCGCGACAAATCCTGCTCATCCCGTGATCGAAAGCCTCGCGGCGCGTTCGCGCAGCAGGGCGATGAGATCGCCGGTCTTTTCCTCGGAAGTGTCGATGGGAACCACCAGGCATATCGTCGCCTCGACCTTGCCGGCAGCTGAAAAGACCGGCGCGGCAAGGCACTTTGTATAGGCGTCGACAAGACCGGAAGTCACACAGTAGCCGGCAGCCCCGGCCGTAGCGATATCTTCTATGAAGTCGTACAGCAGCAATCTGCGGCCATCCGGCAGGACGAGATCGTCTTCGGACACCATGTCTTCGATCACAGCCCGTTCGAAACCGGCGAGAAGCAACCGCCCGGAAGCGGTCCAGGGAAGCGGTATCTGCAGACCCGTGGCCGAACTGATCCGGAACGGCCTGGTGCCCGGGCTTGAATGGACAATCGTGTAGCGGCCGCTTTGCAGCATGCACAATTCGGAGGTCTCGCCTGTCTCGCGCGAAAGATCGTCGACTTCCTGACGCCCTCTCCTGAGCAGGTCGTTGCCGCGCACATAGTCCATTCCGTAGAGATAAAGCTTCTTCCCGAAATAGACGCGATTGCCGTCGCCGGCCATTTCCAGCAGGCCCGCATCCACGAGCGAGCGCACAAGCGTGTAGATCGTCGAGCGCGGCGCATTCACTCCCTTGGCGAGATCGCCAATCCCGATCGCTCGCTGGTTCGCATGAAGAAACTCCAGGATATGGAGCACGCGGTTGAGACCCTTCTCGCGGGAGCCCGCAATCCTGTCTTCGTCCGGACCAGCGTCCGGCCGAACTGCCAAGCCATTGCCATCTTGCATTGCTGATTCCTGGTGTTAGTATCTGTCTCGTACAGGATACATGTGTCTTTTGTAAGAGACAATCCAGCAGATTACCGATGCATGTATCGGCAAAGGGGAACACAACACGAAAAGGAGGTCGCCGTGAACGACACATCCAAAAGACGTGATTTTCTGAAACTGGCCGGGCTTGCAACGGCCGGAGTGGTGGGCGCAGCGACAACAGTCGATGTTCAGAAGGCGGCGGCGCAGGCGGCACCGGACAGCCTGCTGCGCACCGTTCTCGATCGCGGCAAGGTGATCGTCGGCACCGGCAGCACCAACGCGCCTTGGCACTTTGAAAACGATGCCGGCGAACTGGTCGGCATGGACATCACCATGGGGCGCATTCTTGCCAAGGGACTTTTCGACGATACGGCCAAGGTCGAGTTCGTCATGCAGGATCCGGCCCAGCGCATTCCGAACGTGACCACCAACAAGGTCGACATTTCGATCCAGTTCATGACCATGACCGCCCAGCGCTCGCAGTTGATCCACTTCTCCCGGCCCTATTACGTCGAAGGAATCGCCTTGCTGACCCTTCCGAACGCCGAAAACAAGACCTTCGACAAGCTGCTTGCCGGCGGTTCGGCGACGCGGGTTTCCATCCTGCAGAATGTCGATGCCGAGGCAAATGTGCACATCGTCCTGCCGGAGTCGCAGGTGATGCAGATAGACACGCAGGCCAACGTGCTGCAGGCACTGGAATCGAAACGCGTCGACGCCGCCGCCGTCGATCTGTCGACGGTTCGCTGGCTCGCCTCGCGTAATCCGGACAAATACTTCGATGCCGGCAAGAGCTGGTTCTCGATGCTTTACGGCGCCGCACTTCGGCAAGGCGACCTCGACTGGCTGACCTTCGTCAACACGACCTTCACCACGGCCATGTTCGGCCATGAGACGGCGCTCTACGACGCTGCATTCAAGGACTATTTTGGACAGGAGCCGCCGGCGCGCCATCCCGGCTTCCCGGTCATCTGATGCAAGCAAGCGGAAGGGCTTGCGCCCTTCCGCGGCTTATCGTCGACAGCCCTCGATAATGACAGGGACACATGGGCTATACCCTGAACTTCAACCTGATCTGGCGGCATTTCGACAAGCTTTGGGGCGGGCTGCTGCTCAGCCTCGAGCTGGCCGTGATCTCCATCGCGATCGGCATCCTCATCGGACTGCTTCTGGCGGTCTGGTACGTGTCGGCCGGGCGTGCGGTGCGGACCGTCATCGCCGCCTATGTCGAGTTCATCCGCAACGTGCCGCTGATCCTGCTCGTCTATCTCGTCTTCTACGGCCTGCCGACGGTGGTCGACATCGCCTACAGCGCGCAGACCTCGTTCATCGCCACGCTGTCGCTCTATAGCGGCGCTTATCTGGTCGAGGTGTTCCGCTCGGGGCTCGAAGCGGTTCCGCGCGGACAGGTCGACGCCGGCAAGGCGATCGGCCTGACCCCATGGCAAAGGCTGGTCCATGTGCGCCTGCCGACGATGCTGCGCATAACGCTGCCCGCGCTTTCCAACACGTTCCTGTCGCTGTTCAAGGACACGTCCGTTGCGTCGGTCATTTCGGTGCCCGAACTCACCTACGGCGCCCAGTGGATCAACTTCAACACCTTCCGCATCGTCGAGGTCTACCTTGTGGTGACGGCGATGTATCTCTTGACCGGCTACGCGCTTCTTTTTGCACTTCGGCTTGTCGAGCGCCGGTTCAGGGCGGCGCACTAGGATGCTTGGCCAGATCGCCTATGCCTTGCCCTTCCTGGCCCAGGGTTTTGCCGTGACGCTATGGGTGTCGCTGCTGGTCGTGGTGTTGTCGCTCGTCGCCGGCGTGATGATGGGCGTCGGTCTTGTCTATGGCCCGGCTCCGCTGCGCTGGGCAGTGCGCATTTTCAGCGACACCATTCGCGGCATTCCGATCCTGGTGCTCATCTTCTTCGTCTATTACGGCCTGCCTGCCGTCGGCCTCCATCTGGAATCCTTCTGGGCAGCCGTGCTGGCGCTCACCCTGTTCAAGACGGCGCAGGTCATCGAGTATCTGCGCGGCGCGGTCGGTTCCATACCGAAGGGGCAGTCCGAAGCGGCGATGGCGATCGGGCTGACCTTTCGCCAGCGACTGGCCTATGTCATCTTCCCGCAGGCGTTCAGGCGTTTCCTGCCGCCATGGATCAATGGCGTCACCGATGCGGTGAAGGGCAGCGCGCTGGTCTCGCTGCTCGGCATCACCGACCTGATGCACGCCATCAACCAGGTCATCGGCCGCACCTACGAAGCGATGCCGCTCTACATCCTCGGCGCGGTCATCTACTTCGCCGTCAATTACGCGCTCTCCCTGGCCAGCCGACGGTTGGAGCGGCGTTTCTCCTTCATCCGGGAATAGCAAGATGCCCATCGCCACGCCCGCCAATCCGGCGCTTCTCGATGTCTCCGAGGTTTCCAAGTCCTTTGGATCCGTCGCGGTCCTGCGCTCCGTCAGCCTGCAGGTGACGCGCGGCGAGGTGGTGACTGTCATCGGGCCTTCCGGCAGCGGCAAGACCACGCTGCTGCGCTGCGTCAACTTCCTAGAGAGCTACGACAGCGGCTCCATCCGCATCGACGGCAAGGAGGTCGGCTTTCGCGACACGGGAACACGCCAGCGCCGCAGCGAGCGCGACCTGGCGAAGATGCGGGCCGAAACCGGGATGGTGTTCCAAAGCTTCAATCTGTTTCCGCATCTGACGGCGGCCGGCAACATCATGCTTGGCCTGCGCAAGGTGCGCGGCAAGAGCAGTACCGAGGCCCGCGCCATTGCCGAGCACTGGCTCGGCCGGGTCGGCCTTGCCCACAAGGCCGACAGCCTGCCGGCCGAGCTTTCCGGCGGCCAGCAGCAGCGAGTCGGCATTGCCCGCGCGGTGGCGATGGAGCCGAAAATCCTGCTTCTCGACGAGATAACCTCCGCGCTCGACCCGGAACTCGTCGGCGAGGTGCTCGAGGTCGTGCGCAGCCTGGCCGAGGACGGCATGACGATGGTGATGGTCACGCACGAGATGGCCTTTGCCCGCGATGCCTCGAGCCGCATCATCTTCATGGCAGATGGCGGCGTCAGCGCCGCGGGCCCGCCCGCCGAGATTCTGGGCGCGGAGATCGACAATGAGCGTCTCCGCAGTTTCCTGGCGCGGTTTCGTGCCTCGCATTTCTGACATCGGACGGCGAAAGCTGTCGCAAGGAGCCTTTTCATGACGCCTTACATCCGGCTCGCCGAATTGGGCCTGACGCTGCCCGAGCCGCCGACGCCGATCGCCAACTTCGTCACGCACGCCGAAAGCGGACGGCTGATCTTCCTCTCCGGCCAAGGCCCATTGCGCGCCGACGGCACGCTTTGCACCGGCAAGGTCGGCGAGGATGTCACGGTTGAAGAGGCCTATAAGCATGCCCGTCTCACCGGTCTGAACCTGCTCGCCGTCATGCACGCTGCGGCAGGCGACCTCAGCCGCATCGTGCGCGTCGTCAAGCTGCTTGGCTTCGTCAACGCGATCCCGACCTTCAGCGACCATCCGAAGGTGGTGAATGGCTGTTCCGATCTTTTCGCCGCTGTCTTTGATAGTATCGGCGGGCACGCCCGTTCGGCGATCGGTGTCGGCTCCCTGCCGGGCAACATCACCGTGGAAATCGAGGCGGTCGTCGAGATCGCCGCCTGAAATCTACCAATGGGACCTTTAGAGATGAAAACCTATTCCGCGAACGGCTCCAACACGACAATCCGCGAACGGCTCGGCCTTCGCCCGATCATCAATGTCTCCGGCACGATGACGGCACTCGGCGCCTCGATCATCGTCCCTGAAGCGATCGCCGCTATGTCGGAAATCGCCTCGCAATGGGTGGAGATGGACGATCTGCAGCGCACCGCAAGCACGGTTGTCGCGCGCCTCACCGGCGGCGAGGCCGGCTTAATCACGGCGTGCTGCGCCAGCGGCATCACCATGGCCATTGCCGGCACGATGACCGGCACCAACCTTCTGGCGATCGAGCGGCTGCCGGACGACACCGAGGGCCTCAAGTCGGAGGTCATCGTCCAACTCGGCCATATCGTCAATTACGGCGCGCCGATCGACCAGTCGATCCGGCTCGCCGGGGCAAGCACCGTACCGGCCGGTACGGTCAGCGTGACGCAGGATTATCATGTGCGCGAAGCGATCCGCGACCGCACCGCAGCAGGCCTCTATGTCGTTGCCCATCACACGGTGCAATACGGCATGCTCTCGCTCGAGGAGTTCTGCGAGATCTGCCACGCCAAAGGCGTCCCGGTGATCGTCGACGCCGCCTCCGAATACGATTTGCGCGGCTTTCTCGCGCGCGGCGCCGACATCGTCGTCTATAGCGGACACAAATTCCTCTCGGGACCGACAAGCGGCATCGTCACCGGGCGCAAGGATCTGGTGCGCGCCGCCTATCTGCAGGTCCGTGGCGTTGCGCGGGCGATGAAGGTCGGCAAGGAAAGCATCGCCGGCACAATGGCCGCACTGGAGGCCTGGGAGCGGCGCGATCATGCCGGCATCCGCAAGCGGGAAGAAGCGGCGCTCGATCTGTGGAAGGACGCATTGCAGGACCTGACCGGCATCGCCGCGCATGTCATTCCCGATCCGACCGGCAATCCGCTCGACCGCCTGCAGGTGTTTGTTACGGCTGAGAGCAGGTTCACCGCCGCCGGCCTTGCGTCGGCGCTGGCGGCCGGTTCGCCTCCCATTATAGTGCGCAACCACGAAGTCGAGCGCGGGCATTTCTTCCTCGATCCATGCAATCTTCATCCCGGCGAGGCGGAAATCGTCGCCGAACGCCTGCGGGCCGTGTTGAGCGCGGCCGAGCGTCCGGCGGATGCGATGAAGGCAGCCCGCAAGGATAGCGCCGGCGCCTTGCGCTGGCCGGATTAGGTAATGATGGCGCCTCGCGCCAGAACGCTTGCGCAGAGGCAGCGCATCCTTGCCGTCGAACCCGAATTCCGCTAAGGCGCGCCTTTGCCGCCGGGAGCACAAGCTTGGACGATCACCGCGCCGACGTCGCCATCATCATGGGCAGCCAGTCCGACTGGGCGACGATGCGCCACTCCGCCGAAACGCTGGAGGCGCTGGGCATCCCGCACAAGCGGCTGATCGTCTCGGCTCATCGCACCCCCGACCGGCTCTATGACTTCGCCAAGGGAGCCAAGGCGGCCGGCTTTCGGGTGATCATCGCCGGCGCCGGCGGCGCGGCACACCTGCCCGGCATGACGGCGGCGATGACGCCGCTCCCGGTTTTTGGCGTGCCGGTGGAATCGAAGGCGCTTTCCGGACAGGACTCGCTGCTCTCCATCGTGCAGATGCCGGCCGGCATTCCGGTCGGCACGCTGGCCATCGGCAAGGCGGGCGCCACCAATGCCGCCCTTCTGGCTGCGGCCGTGCTGGCGCTGACCGACGAAAAGCTCGCCGCCCGGCTCGATGCTTGGCGCGCCGCCCAGACCGCCAAGGTCGCCGCCGAGCCCACGGACACGCCATGAGCCTGGCCGCCGGATCGACCATCGGCATCATCGGTGGCGGCCAGCTCGGCCGCATGCTGGCGATGGCCGCGGCGCGCCTCGGCTACCGCACGGTCGTGCTGGAGCCGCAGCCGGATTGTCCGGCGGCACAGGTCGCCAACCGCCAGATCACTGCCGCTTATGACGACACGGCCGCGCTCGCCGAACTGGCTGCAGTCAGCGCCGTCGTCACCTACGAGTTCGAGAACGTTCCAGTCATGGCCGCCAGCGCGCTTGCCGTCACGGTGCCCGTCTACCCGCCGGCGCGCGCGCTGGAAGTAGCGCAGGACCGGGTGGCGGAGAAGAAATTCCTCAACGGCATCGGCATTCCCACCGCTGATTTCTGCCCCGTCGACAATGACGACGAATTGACGGCGGCGCTGAAAAAGTTCGACGGCAGCGGTATATTGAAGACGCGACGCATGGGCTATGACGGCAAGGGCCAGCGCGTGTTCCGCAATATGGAAACAGGGGGCTTTGCCGGCACCTGCGAGGCAATGGGCAACGTGCCGCTGGTCCTCGAATCCTTCGTCGCCTTCGAACGCGAGATTTCGGTGATCGCGGCGCGCGGCATGGACGGTTCGCTCGCCGCCTACGATCCGGCAGAAAACATCCACCGCAGCGGCATCCTGCACAGCTCGACCCTGCCGGCCAGGATAGGGTCCGAAACCGCCGCTGCAGCGCAGGCGGCGGCAGCAGAAATACTCGCCGCGCTCGACTATGTCGGCGTCATCGGCATCGAGTTCTTTGTCCTTGCCGACGGCGCGCTGCTGGCCAATGAGATCGCGCCGCGTGTTCACAATTCCGGCCACTGGACGGAAGCCGCCTGCCTCGTCTCGCAGTTCGAGCAGCACATTCGCGCCGTCGCCGGCCTGCCGTTGGGAAACCCCGGCCGCCATTTTGACTGCGTCATGGAAAACCTGATCGGCGACGATATCCTGCGCGTCCCGGCCCTGCTCGTGGAGCCCGATCTGATGCTGCATCTCTATGGCAAGGCCGAGGCACGTCCCGGCCGCAAGATGGGCCATTTTACGCGAATGAGCCGCCACCGTTGAGGCTATTGGACGGCGCCGCTCTAAAGCGCGTCGCATTTGACCGGCCTCACGCGACGCGCTTTAGATTGTTGTTTTATGCATGTCGTTATCGCAAAACCGCTGCACACTTTTACGCGACATGCATTAATGCCGTCGACAGGGCAGAAACTCAAACTCCGCCACATGCTTGGTTGACACGGGCAAGGCTCCTCGTTTATGAGCCACGCACAAGTTGAGAGGCGCGCTTTCCGAGCGCGCCTTAATAATTCGGCCCAAGTGGGCCCAGACCGACGGGCAAGACCATGAAGATCAAGAATTCGCTCAAGGCGCTCAAGGCGCGTCACCGCGACAACCAGCTGGTTCGCCGCAAGGGCCGCGTGTACATCATCAACAAGACCGCTCCGCGCTACAAGGCGCGCCAGGGCTGAGCCTTTTCGCGTTGGGGGCGCCTGCCTCCGCGCCTGCATGATGTACCGCATCGATCCAAAAATCGGAATCGATTTTCGGAAAGCACGATGCCAGGAATTCAAAATGCTGGAACGGCCTTTACGCGTCCAAAAGGACGCGTGGCGCTCTAATACCGGCCTGCCGGCCCTTTCACGCTAAATTCAGTTTGACGATCCGCTGTCCGGGGTTAGATTCCGGTCATGCGGATTCATTTTGCATTCTTCGCGGCGCTTTTTCTTTTCGGTGTCGCCCCGCTTCCGGCTCAAGCGGAAGACCCGGTCACCCCTCCGGTTGCCACGACCAGGGAGGAAAGGCTCGACCAGCTGTTTGTCGACCTGAAGCGCGAGCTCAATGAAAAAGCCGCCGAGCGCATCGCGGCGCGCATCTCGCACGAGTGGTCGCAATCCGGCAGCGCCTCGATCGACCTGATGATGCAATGGTCGCAAAAGGCGGCCGAAGACAAGAAGTTCGACGTGGCGCTCGACTTCCTCGACCAGGTGGTGACGTTGCAACCGGCCTATGCCGAAGGCTGGAACCGGCGCGCCACCGTGCATTTCATGATGAATAACTTTGGGAAATCGATGGCGGACATCGACCGCACGCTGCAGCTCGAGCCGCGCCATTTCGGCGCGCTGTCCGGCCTGGCGCAGATCATGGCGGTAACCGGCCACAAGCAGTCGGCGCTGGAAGCCTGGCAGCGCGTGCTCAGCATCTATCCGATGATGCGCAGCGCCCAGGATCAGGTCGGCACGCTTTCGGAAGAACTTGCCGGCGAAGGGATCTGAATTCCCAGTTGGCGGACAATTCCACTTAAGTGAAAGTCTTTTTAGCTAGACTGTGAACTAATTTCGCTCCGGTCCGTACCTCTCTCCATGAACCCGATCTACGCCGCGCTCGCCTTCCTCCTGGCGCTTGTGTTCACCCTTGCAGGTGTCACCCGCGCCGGTTCATGGCTGATCGAGCGCCGCAATCCGCCGAGCGGCGACTTCGCGGATATAAACGGTGCCCGCATCCACTACGTTCACGTTCCGGCGCGGGAAAACGCCGAACTGCCGCCGATTGTCTTTATCCACGGCGCCAGTGCCAATCTCAGGGATCAGATGCTGCCGTTGAGGCCCTTGCTGGAAGGCCGTGCCGAGATGCTGTTCTTCGACCGCCCGGGTGCAGGCTGGTCGGCGCGCGGCCCCGGCAACAACGAGACCCCATCGGCGCAGGCCAGCACCATCGCAGCGCTGATGGACCATCTCGGCATCAGGAAAGCCATCATCGCCGGCCATTCCTTCGGCGGCTCGGTGACCACCGCCTTCGGCCGCGAGCATCCCGACAAGACGCTCGGCCTGGTGTTCATGGCGCCTGCCACCCATCCCTGGCCGGGCGGCGCGACCGCCTGGTACTACAATTTGACGACCATTCCGATCGTCGGCCGGCTTTTTTCCGAAACGCTGACCTATCCGTCGGGAACGCTGCAGATGAATGCCGCCACCGCCTGCGTCTTTGCCCCCAACAAGGTGCCGGACTTCTATGTCGCCGAGGTCGCGATCCCGCTGGTGCTTCGGCCGAACGCCTTTCGTGCCAAGGCCACCGATGTCGCCGGGCTTTATCGCTACACGCTCGATGCCGCACCGCACTACCGCGATATCAAGGCGCCGACTGTGGTCATCTCGGGCGACCGCGACAAGGTGGTCTATGCAACGATCCATTCGGTCGGCCTCGTCCGCGACATCGCCGGGGCCGAACTGGTCTGGGTCCGCAATCTCGGCCACAAGCCGGACTGGATAGCACCCGATCTCGTTGTCGGCGCGATCGAAAAGGTCGCCGGCAAGGACGTGGACCTCCAGGCAATGGCGAAGGCCGTGGAAATCAGGATTGCCGGCGACACCTACGGCGCCGGCAAATGCGCCGACATCACAGCGCCGGAAGCCGAACTCGCGCCAATTTAGAGCAACCGAAATCATTCGAAGCGACGGCTAAGCCTAGCGGCGGGCCTGCACGTCCGATCCGACATAGGCGATGCGCAGCATGTTGGTGGAGCCGGGCGTCCTCAACGGCACGCCGGCGGTGATGATGACCCGGTCGCCGGGCTTGCCGAACCCCTCGTCCAAAGCGATGCGGCAGGCGCGGTCGACCATGTCGTCGAGGTCGATGGCGTCGGGCGAGACGACGCAATGCGTGCCCCACAAAAGCGACAGCCGCCGCGCCGTGTTGACGATCGGCGACAGGGCGACGATCGGCACCTGCGGCCGCTCGCGCGCGGCGCGCAGGCCGGTCGTGCCGGACGCCGTATAGCTGATGATCGCCGACAGTTTCAGCGTCTCGGCGATTTCGCGGGCGGCAAGCGAAATGGCGTCGGCGCCGGTCGCTTCCGGCTCCGAGCGCTGCGCATTGATGATGCCGGCATAGGTCGGGTCGGTTTCGACCTTGCTGGCTATGCGGTTCATCATCGCCACCGCCTCGACCGGGTAGGCGCCGGCCGCGGATTCGGCCGAGAGCATGATGGCGTCGGCGCCTTCGAACACGGCGATCGAGACGTCCGACACCTCGGCGCGGGTCGGCACCGGCGCGGTGATCATCGATTCCAGCATCTGCGTGGCGATCACCACCGGCTTGCCGGCGCGGCGCGCGGCGCGGGTGATCTGCTTCTGGATGCCGGGCACGGCTTCGAGCGGCATTTCGACGCCGAGATCGCCGCGGGCAACCATCAGTGCATCCGAAAGTTCGATGATCTCGGCCAGCCTGGCGACGGCTTGCGGCTTTTCGATCTTGGCCATGATCAGCGCCCGGCCGCGCGCGATCTTGCGCGCTTCCGCCAGATCCTCCGGCCGCTGCACGAACGACAGCGCCACCCAGTCGACGCCGGTGGCCAGCACAGCATCGAGATCGCTGCGGTCCTTTTCGGTCAGCGCGCCGACCGGCAGGTCGGTGTCGGGCAGGCTGACGCCCTTCTTGTCGGAGATGCTGGTGCCGGCGACGACGGTGCAGGCGATCGCCTGTCCGTCGCTCTCCACCGCCTTCAGCTCGAGCTTGCCGTCGTCGATCAAAAGACGGTGACCGGCCTCGACCGATCTCAGGATTTCCGGATGGGGCAGATAGACCCTGGTCGAGTTGCCGGGCTCGGGATTGTCGTCGAGCGTGAAGGTCTGGCCGAGTGTCAGCGTCTCCTTGCCGTTGGCAAACTTGCCGACCCGAAGCTTGGGTCCCTGCAGGTCGGCGAGAATGCCGATCGGCCGGCCGACCGCTTTCTCGACGGTGCGGATGCGACCGACAAGTGTGCGCATCAATTCATGATCGGTGTGGCTCATATTGATGCGAAACACGTCGGCGCCGGCTTCGAAAAGCTTCTTCAGCATGTCCTCGGAGGAGGAGGCCGGACCGATGGTGGCGAGTATCTTGACCTTGCGGCTGCGTCTCATTGACTGTTTGTTCCCGGGGCGGCTGGAACGCCCCCCGTTGCGGGGTCATCGGTCAGCTGGACCATCCAGCTTGCCTGCTCGCCCGTGTCATATTCCTGGAATCCGGCGCGCTGGAAGCCCCGGGCGACGCAATCGCTAACGCCGGCGATCTTGAACTCTTTTTCGGCCACGCACATGTTGATCGGACCATCCCAGCGCCCGCCGCGCTCGGCGTCTTCTGCATAAAGATAGTAAAATCTTGATGACAGCGGCCCTTCGATCAGCGTCTTGCAGCTCGATCCCTCGATGTGCCACCAGCCTTCGGTGATCCAGCCGGCCTTGGCGCGATAGCCGATGCCGACACCGACCAGGTTCTGCGTGGCGTTGCAGACACGGAAATCGGCGCGTGCCGGCGAGGCAGCAACCATCGCGGCGAGGCCCACAGCGAAGGTCAGGAACGGCATGGCGAAGGCATAGCGCACACGCGGCCTGCCGGCGGAACCCATCCTGAAACCTCTCAAGAACCACATTTGCATCTCTCAACGCCCCTTTTCGGAAAAGTCCGGGCGCATGTCAACGCGCCCTTCCGCCCAATTCCAATCGATTTAGAAAGGCTTCGGCGCACGGTCGGTCGCCTTCTGCCAGATTTCCGCAGAAACCGTGGCCAAACGACGGCATTGCGTAATCGTCCCCTTCGTGGAATGAGGATACCATCCTCCCTGGAAGCCAGCGAACAGACCATTTCCCGCCGATGACCCGATCCACAGTTTTCGCGCCTTTCGACATCGTCGAGGGCGGCCGCAAGCGAGGCATCGTGCTCCTGGCCGACCACGCCCGTCGCGACCTGCCGGAAGAGTATGGTAGCCTCGGCCTGCCGGCGGCGGAATTCGAGCGCCATATCGCCTACGACATCGGTGTCGAGACGGTGACGCGAGAACTGGCCGCTTTGCTCGGCGTGCCGGCAGTACTCGCCAATTTTTCGCGGCTTCTGATCGATCCCAATCGCGGCGAAGACGATCCGACGCTGATCCGCCAACTCTATGACGGCAGCGTCATTTCGGGAAATTATCCGCTTGCTCTGAAAGAACGTGAAAGGCGGCTCGACCGCTTCTATCGACCCTACCACGATGCCGTCGGCGCCGTGATCGCCTCGGTGGCGCAGGCTTGCGCAAGCGCCCCCTTTATCCTTTCGGTGCATTCCTTCACCCCGTTCATGCAGGGGTTCGTGCGCCCTTGGCATGTTGGTATCTTGTGGGATCGCGACGACCGGGTGGCGCGACCGCTGATCGACATGATCGCCGAGGACAAAAGCCTTGTCGTCGGCGACAACGAACCCTACGACGGCGCGTTGCGCGGCGACACCATGTTCAGGCATGCCATCGTCAACGGCTTTGCCCATGCGCTGATCGAAATCCGTCAGGACCTGATCGCCGATCGGCAGGATGCGGTCGCCTGGGCCGAACGGCTGGCGCCGATCGTTGACGCGATCAATCGCCGTCCCGATATACATCGGGTCAAACGATTCGGCTCGCGCACCGGGCCGCTCTAAGGAGGCCCAAGGAGGCCCAGAACACATGACCGAACTCAGCGACGAGCAGAAACGCGATTTCGAAGCCGCCGCCTTCCGCCGACTGGTCGCGCATCTGCGCGAACGCACGGACGTACAGAACATCGACCTGATGAACCTCGCCGGCTTCTGCCGCAATTGCCTCTCCAACTGGTATCGCGACGCCGCGGAGGCCGAGGGTGTCGATCTTAGCAAGGACCAGTCGCGCGAGATCATCTACGGCATGCCCTATGCCGAATGGCAGGCGCTCAACCAGACCGACGCCTCCAATGCCAAGAAAGCCGAGTTCGAGGCAAGACGCCCCAGGGATCACTGAGACCACGATCCCGAAAGTGGAAACCGGTTTTTGGATAAGATCGTGGTCGAACAAAGCCCGACCAGATCGGCTTCATCAACCTGGGTGCAAGCGAGCCGTTTGGCCCAAGCACTTTTCAAGAACGAGCGCTTGACTGAGGATTGAATCGATCTAATTTGCGGCGCGAAACTATTTTTCGCATCGGATTCTACACGATGGACACGCTAAACCGCATGCAGGCTGCCATTCGTGGACGATGGGCGGTGGCTGCCATCTTCCTGGCCAATGGCTTTCTGACCGGCGCCTGGGCGCCGCAGATCCCTGTGGTGCTGACCCGGCTGGATATCAGCAAGTTCACGCTTGGCCTGCTGATCCTGCTGTTCGGCGCCGGCGCGGTCACAGCGATGACCTGGTGCGGCCACCTGATCTCCAGGCATGGGTCGCGTAGCGTGCTGCGCTGGTTCGGCCTCATCGGCAGCTTCGGCCTGCTGGTTGTGGCGCTGGCTCCCAACGTGCCGCTGGCGGCCATCGCCATGTTCATCTTCGGCGGGTCGATCGGCGGCATGGATGTCGCCATGAACGCCAATGCGGTGACGGTGGAACGGCGCTTGTCCCGGGCCATCATGTCGTCCTCGCACGGCTTCTGGAGTCTTGGCGGTTTCGCCGGCGGCGCTCTCGGTGGCCTCGCCATCCAAAATTACGGTCATCTCGCCCATGCGACGGTGGTGACGGCTCTCGCTTTCGCCGTGATTGCAATGGCAGTCCGCTACCTGATCGACGAGGGCAAGCCGCCCCAAGCATCCTCGGGGGTCACCGGGCATCGCAAATTTGCGCTGCCTGGGAATCCGCTGGTCTATCTGGTCGGGCTGATGGCGCTGATGACAATGATCTCCGAGGGTGCGGTGCTCGACTGGGCAGCGCTTTACCTGCAACAGGAACTCGGCACCGACCTCGCTGTAGCTGGTTTGGCCTACGCCGCCTTTTCCGGCGTCATGGCCGTCATGCGCTTCCTCGGCGACGGGGTCCGCAACCGTTTCGGCGCCGTGACGACGCTGCGCGTATCGGCGCTTGTCGCCGCCGCCGGCATGCTGGTGGCCGGACTGGCGCCCTCGCCCTGGCTCGCCATCTCAGCGTTTGCCTTTTGCGGCTTCGGCATCGCCAATATGGTGCCGATCCTGTTTTCGGCCGGCGGCAACCAGGAAGGCATGTCGTCCGGCACCGGCATGAGCGTCGTCACCACAATGGGCTATTCCGGCATTCTGGTGGCGCCGTCGGCAATCGGCTTCATCGCCGAGCATTCAAGCTTCGGTCCGATCTTTGTCGCTTTGTCGGGACTGCTGGTCGTCGTATTCTTGATGGCCGGGCTCGCTCACCGCGCCGAATTCGCGCCTGACGCGGCCCCGGCCGAATAGCGCTTCAACGCCTCGTAGAGGAAATCCGCAGCACGGCGAATGCGCACGCTGGTGCACACGTTGCGATGCATGGCGAGCAAATCAAACGCTACAGCGCTGCGAGTCCTGGAGGACGCGCAGCGCTGCAGGTTCCGCGCGCACCAATCTCCGGGGTTAAATCCTGCCCATCAGCAGCAAAATCAGCAGCACGACCAGGATGACCCCGACGATGCCGGAGGGGCCATAACCCCAGGAACGCGAATGAGGCCATGCCGGTATCGCGCCGATCAGGATGAGGATCAGAATGATGACGAGAATGGTGCTGAGCGTCATGAGAAACTCCCCGCTTTGAGGCATTCCATGACAGGACAATGCAAAAGGCCGCTGGGTTGTTCCCGGCGGCCTTTTCTACCCTGGGGCTGAAATGTGAAGCGAGCGACCTATTCGGCGGCCCTCGGGAAGTCGATCGCCGGCTCGTTGAGCAAGCCGGGCCTGGCGGAGGCCTCCATAGTCGCATCGGCTGGCGTTCCGCGCCGGAACAGCCGACGGAAGAATGCATAGAAGCGGCTGTTCTTGCTGCGCGTGAACACCATCAGCATCGACGGCGTCACCACCAGCGTCAGCAAGGTGGCGAAGGACAGGCCAAAGACGATTGCCGACGACAGAGAAATCCACCATTGCGTCGACGGCGCGTTGATCGTCGTCTCGTGATGGAAGATTTCAAGACCGAGGCCGAAGGCGATCGGCAGCACGCCGAGGATCGCCGACACCGCCGTCAGCACGACCGGGCGGGCACGTTCGCGGCAGGTCTGCAAAACCGCGTCCATCTTGTCCCAGCCTTCTTCGCGCAGCCGGTCATAGGTGTCGATCAGCACGATGTTGTTGTTCACCACCACGCCGGCCAGCGCGATGACGCCGATGCCCGACATGACGATGCCGAACGCCTCTCCGGTCAACAGCAATCCCAGGAACACGCCGACCGTCGCCATGACCACGCAGGACAGCACCAGCCAAACGCTGGTGAACTTGTTGAACTGCATCAGCAGCACCAGGAAGATCAGGAAGATCGCGGCGCCGAAGGCTTTGCTGAGGAAAGCGCTGGCCTCGGCGCTGTCCTCGTTCGAGCCGGCAAGCTTCCAGCGTATGCCGCTGCCGAGATCCATCTCGGCGACCGCCTGGGTGACCTGCTGCTGGACGGAAGCGACCTGCTCGCCGGCGGCGACATTGGCCTGGACGACCACGGTGCGCGCGCCGTCGATGCGGTTGAGGATGCCGACGGTCGGCTCGGGCTTGCGCGCGACGAAATTCGAGATCGGCACCGACCCTTGCGACGTCTGCACCCTGAGGTCGTCGAGCGTCGACAGCGTGCGCCGGTCCTCGGGCAGGCGCAGCCTGATGTCGACGGCGTCGTCAGCACCGGCCGGCCGGTATTCGCTGAGCTTCAGCCCGTTCGTCACCAGTTGCACCACCGTTCCGACCGAGGTCGGGCTGATGCCGTATTGTGCCGCCTTGGCGCGGTCGACGTCGAGCGCCCAGTCGACGCCCGGCGGCGGCAGGCCGTCGGAAATATCGATGACACCGGGGACCTTGGCAATTCGCGCGGCGACGGCGCGCGCCTTGTCGTCGAGGCCTTGCGGGTCGACGGCCGAAAGCCTGATCTGGATCGGCTTGCCGGTGGGCGGGCCGGCCTCGGGCACGCGAACCTCGACGTCGACACCGGGAATGCCGGCCATGACGCCGCGCAGTTCGTCCAGGATGGCGTTCGCCGATTTGCGCTCGCGCCAGTCGACGAACTCGTACTGGATGACGCCGACCACGTCTTCAGGAATGTCCTGGCCGCCGCCTTGCGTCTTGCCGACTCGGGTATAGACCGATTTCACCCCTGGCCAGCCGAGAAGCCGGTTTTCCGCGGTCGTCGTGGCGGCATCCATTTCGGCGAGCGAAAGATTGCCGCGGGCGTGCACATAAAGCAGGCCGTAGTCGGGCTCGACATTCGGGAAGAACTCGACGCCGGCGCCGTATTTCGAATAGGCAAAGCCAACACCGAACAAAAGCACGACGGTGAGCAGAATGACGGTGATGGGAAAGCGAACCGCCTGCTTGACCACCGCCATGTACCAGCCGTCGCGGTTGTCGTTCTCGTGATGCGGCGGCGCCTTGGCGAACAAGGCGCCCAGCGCCGGTGC
>NZ_JBVVQE010000033.1:0-77565 GCF_055811435.1 Mesorhizobium sp. WSM4837 | reverse complement strand
ACGCGGGGCCGGGCCCGCTTGTGTGTGGGGTGCTGGTCTTGGGGGGGGGGGGGGGGGCCCTGCCCGCGGGGGGGGCGGCGGACGCCCGCCCACGGCGTCGCCGGCGTCAGGATGACGTCGACGCCGGCAGTGAATGCATTTTCGAAATCCCGCTTGATGAGGTTGCGCACCTTCTGCGCCTGCAGATAGTAGGCGTCGTAGTAGCCGGCGGAGAGCACATAGGTGCCGATCATGATGCGGCGCTTGACCTCGCGGCCGAAGCCGGCGGCGCGGGTCTTCTCGTACATGTCGACGATGTCCTTGCCCGGCACGCGCAACCCGTAGCGGACGCCGTCATAGCGGGCTAGGTTCGACGAGGCTTCGGCGGGCGCGACGATATAATAGGCCGGCAGCGCATATTTGGTATGCGGAAGCGAAATGTCGACGATCTCGGCGCCGGCATCTTTCAGCCAGGCAATGCCCTTCTGCCACAGCGCCTCGATCTCGTCTGGCATGCCGTCGACGCGGTATTCCCTCGGGATGCCGACCTTCATGCCCTTGATCGGCTTGCCGATCGCCGCCTCGTAATCCGGCACCGGGCGGTCGACCGAGGTGGTGTCCTTCGGATCGACCGAGGCCATGGATTTCAAGAGAATCGCGGCGTCACGCACGTCGCGGGCGATCGGACCGGCCTGGTCGAGCGACGAAGCGAAGGCGACGATGCCCCAGCGCGAGCAGCGGCCGTAGGTCGGCTTGATGCCGACCGTGCCGGTGAAGGCGGCGGGCTGGCGGATCGAGCCGCCGGTGTCGGTGGCGGTGGCGCCGGCACACAGGAACGCCGAAACGGCGGAGGCCGAGCCACCCGACGAGCCGCCCGGCACGAGCTGGGCGTTATCCAGCGTACGCGCGGTCCTGGTGCCGCCGGCCGAGACAAAACCGCCATCGCCCTGATGCGTGGTCGGCATCACCATCGTGTCGACGCGCGAACGCCGCCATGGATTGACGACCGGGCCGTAGTAGGAGCTCTCATTGGACGAGCCCATGGCGAACTCGTCCATGTTGAGCTTGCCGAGCATGACGGCGCCGTCGGCCCACAGATTGGCGGTGACGGTCGATTCGTAGTGCGGCTTGAAGCCGTCCAGCACATGGCTGCAGGCTTGGGTGTGGATGCCTTCGGTGCCGAACAGGTCCTTGACGCCGAGCGGAATGCCTTCGAGCGACCCGCCCTCGCCCTTCGCAAGCTTTGCGTCCGAGGCCCTGGCCATGTCGCGCGCCTTGTCATCGGTTACGACGACATAGGCATTGAGCGCCGGATTGGCCCGCTCGATTGCCTGGAGATAGGCTTCGGTGATCTCGGTTGCGGTGATTTCCCGGGCGCGCAGCTTGGCGCGGGCCTGCGAAATCGTCAGGTGGGTCAGGTCGCTCATCAGGCAAGGCTCTTTTCGTAAAACACCGACCACCCGGAATCGGGATAGTCCAGCACCGGGCCGCAGCGCGAAAATCCGGCGCGTTCATAGACGGTCCACGCAGCCGGATGGCGGTCGCCGGTTTCCAGCACCAGACGCTTCAGTCCTTCATTGCGCGCCAGCGCCTCGATTCGCTCGACGATCCCGGCGCCGATCTTCTGCCCGCGATGCGAAGGCCGCGTGTACATGCGCTTGACCTCGCCGACGGCGCCGTCATGGCGTTTCAGCGCGCCGCAGCCGATGGCGAGGCCGTTGTCACGAGCGATGAAGACAGTCGTGTCGTTGTCGGCCATCTGCTCGACGGTCATGTGGGAGCAGTGCTCCGGCGGCGTCAGTTCCAGCAGCGTGTCGTTGAGCTCCTTGACCAGCCCGCGCACGTCGTCCTGCAGCGGCGTTTCGATGGCGATCTCGATTGCCATCGGCCCGCTACTCCACGACCTTCGGAACGAGGAAGAAATTCTCTTCGGTCGCCGGTGCGTTGGCGACGATGTCGGCCGCCTTGCTGCCGTCGGTGACGACGTCCGGGCGCTTCTTCATCTCCATCGGAATGACCGACGTCATCGGCTCGACGCCGGCGACGTCGACCTCGTTCAACTGCTCGACAAAGCCGAGAATGGTGTTCAACTCGCCGGTCATGCGCTCGGCATCCGCCTCGCTCACCGCAATGCGGGCGAGACGCGCGACGCGCTTCACTGTCTGCAGATCAACGGACATATTTGCTTGTGCCTCGGGAAAACCAGTCCGCGCTATAGCGGCGCGGCGCGTGCCGCGCAACATGCATCGTGCCGAGAACTCAGCCAGAAGGTCTATGGCAGGGCCACACCGTCGCAGAGGAAAAAGCTGCCGCTGTTGCCGCTCGCCTCGCTTTCGTCTTCCGCAGGTCGGACCGAAACCAGATCGATCTGCTTCGGGCTCAATTGCGTTACGGAGAGAACGTCCGGAAAGACATGTCCCGGCTCCTGACATATGGCTGTCACCGCCCAACTCGGCGATAGCGTCGCCTTGCTGATCTGAAGGAACTCGCAATCGTATTCGACGCTTTGCAGGCCACGCGCCGAGAGCACGATGTTGCCGGCGTCGATCAGCGCCTCCAGTGTGTACTTCTTGGCCTGCGTACAAAGCTCCTCGGACTGGAGATACACGCCTTTGATGAAGTCCTCCGCGGCGGGAGCCGGGGAGGCCACAGAAAGAACAAAAATGAAAAGAAAGCCCCTCAAAACCATGTTTTCACTCCATTTTGGCGCCTTATACCTAGCGTCTTCTACAAGCTAATCGTCCCGCCGATCTCCGGCAACGCCACCTTCACGCCGGAACCCTCCAGCCCCGCGACAAACTTGTCGGCGGTCTGGTCGATGATCGGAAACGTGCCGAAGTGACTGGGAATGACCGTCTCGAACTGAAAGAAGCGCCGACAGGCAAGGGCTGCCACCGCGCCGCCCATGGTGAAGCGGTCGCCGATCGGCACGATGCCGATCTTCGGCTCGTGCAGTTCGTTGATCAGCGCCATGTCGGAAAAGATGTCGGTGTCGCCCATATGATAGAGCGTCTTGTCTTCCTGGAAATGCAGCACGAGGCCCCCGGGATTGCCGAGATAGGTGTTCTGGCCTTCATCGCCCGGGAACGACGAGGAATGCAGCGCCTGGACGAAGGTGGTGGTGAAGCCGCCGCAATCGATCGTGCCGCCGATATTGCCCGGATTGATCTTCTTGTCGCTGACGCCCTTGCCGACCAGGTACATGCAGACCTCGAAATTGGCGACCAGCATGGCGCCGCTTTTCCCGAGCACTTCGAGCGCACCGCTGATGTGGTCGCTGTGGCCGTGGGTCAACAGAACATGCGTGACCCCTTCCGCCGGCTCTTCCCAGCCGCCCGTCCATGACGGATTGCCGATCAGGTAGGGATCGATGAGGATTTTCGCCTCGGCGGTTTCGACGCGAAACGCGGAATGTCCGTACCAGGTCAGTTTCATGAATGCCTTCCTCGATTTTTGCTTCGCCAAAGGATAGAACGCCGGCAGTGAAATTAAAGTCCCACAGCGTCCTTTGCGGCGTATGGTCCGAGGAAAGCCGTTGAGCATCATCACCATCGAGGAGTTGCCGGCGCGGCTCGGCGGCGGCAAGACGCTGGCCGGGCTCGACCTTGGCGACAAGACGATTGGCGTGGCGGTTTCCGACCGGGGCTTTGCCTTCGCCCACCCGCGTCCCGTCATCATGCGCAGGAAATTCTCGCTGGATGCCGCAGTGCTGCTCGCCTTGCTGGAGAAAGAGAATGTCGGGGCCGTGGTGCTCGGCCTGCCGGTCAACATGGACGGGTCGGAAGGCCCGCGCGCCCAGAAATCCCGCGCCTTCGCCCGTAACATGGCTGGTGTGACCGACCTGCCCTTCGTTTTGTGGGACGAGCGGCTGTCGACGGTGGCGGCCGAGCGGACGCTGATCGAGATGGATTTTTCGCGCCGCAAACGCGCCGGCAAGATCGATTCGGCCGCGGCGGCCTTCATTCTGCAGGGCGCGCTCGACCGGCTTCAGACGCTCGGCGTCGACGCCTGGTCGAAATAGCGGTCGCGCATTATCCTGATCCAGCCACCGATCACCCGGCGTCGGCGAAACGCCCAAAACGCCATGAGCAGCAGGCTGTCGAGGATGCAGGCCTTTGCCACCATGCCCGGAATGAGCGCCGGATCGATGCCAAGCATCTCGCCATAGAGCTGGAAGACGAGGTCATGCAATTGGCGGCTCAGCATGACGTAGCCGAAATTGATGTCGTTGAGCGACAGGAAGAACCAGCCCCAGAATAAGGCGAGCGGCGTCGCCCATAGCGCGAACAAGGTGCGCATCAGCGGTCCCTCAAGTTCGTGTCCGGCCACAAGGTCGCGTCCAGGCTGCCTGAAATGCGCGAGAGCGCCGAGTTGTGCGCCGCCGCCTTCGCCATCGAGGAGCTCAATATATGCCGCATAGCGTTCCTGCTTCCGTAGATAGGACAGTGGGCTTTGCGGCCTGCCGCTGCAATGGAAACCATTTGTTAAGGTTAACGGTCATCCACAGCGGCGGTGAGCGTTATCTCGCCTGATACCGTGGCTTGGACGTGGATTTCGCCCGCTCCCCAATAGGCCCTGGGCCAGTCATCGGAACGATCCTGACACCACCAGACGCTTGATACCTCAACTTCAGCTGCTGACTTGATGTCGTTATCCGCGCACCAGGTCTTCAACGCTTCTTCCGTGGCTTTTTGCTCGAAGTCGTACCATCGATCAACGGCGCCCCTGTGCTCTCGCAATCATCTAGCGGCGCGACAAACGACGAGAAACCTTGCCGAAGTCGCTTCAGGTGACCGGTGGGTACAGCGTGTCGATGATCATGCGCGCGTCATGGCGTGAATCGAGCATGCCATAGGTGTTGCGCCACTGGCCGGCGAGGCGCGTCTCGACGAAGGCGTCGGCGATCCGCCCTGCCCCCAGCCTGCGAAGCTCCGCCGCCGCCGCCGACAGCGCCAGTTGCTCGGTGAGCAGACGCGCCGAGCCCTCATCGGTTGCCGCGACCTGCATTGCTGCCTTGAGCACACCGACGGTGCCGCGCCCGCCGGCGCCGAGATCGCGATCGATGCCGGCCAGCACCTCCTCGAACAGGCCGGGTGCACGCCCCAGCACGCGCAGCACGTCGAGCGCCATGACGTTGCCGGATCCCTCCCAGATCGCGTTGACCGGAGCTTCGCGATAGTAGCGGGCGAGCGGCGCCTCTTCGACATAGCCATTGCCGCCGAGGCACTCCATCGCCTCATAGAGCAGCGGCGGTGCGATCTTGCAGACCCAGTATTTGACGACCGGCGTCATGGCGCGCGCAAAAGCCGCCTCGCCGCGGTCGCCGGCCGCCTCGTCGAAAGAGCGCGCCAGTCGGAATGACAGCGCGGTGGCGGCGGCGACGTCGAGAGCCATGTCGGCCAGCACGCGCTGCATCAGCGGCTGCTCGATCAGATTGGTTCCAAACACCTGGCGATGACGGGTGTGGTGGACGGCTTCGGCCAGCCCGGCTCGCATGATCGCCGACGAGGCGATCGCGCAGTCGAGCCGGGTCAGCGTCACCATATCCATGATCGTCTTGACGCCTGCCCCGGGTTCGCCGACGATCTCGCCGATGGCATTGACGAACTCGACTTCGGACGAGGCGTTGGAGCGGTTGCCAAGCTTGTCCTTCAGCCGCTGGAAGCGGAAGCCGTTGCCCGAGCCATCGCCGAGGATGCGGGGAACGAGAAAGCACGACAGTCCTTCCGGCGCCTGTCCAAGCACCAGGAACGCATCCGACATCGGCGCCGACATGAACCATTTGTGGCCGGTCAGCCGATAAAAGCTGCTGCCGGCGCGCTCGGCCCTGGTGACGTTGGCGCGGACGTCGGTGCCGCCCTGCTTCTCGGTCATGCCCATGCCGAGCGTCAGCCCGGCTTTTTCGACCGGCGGCTTCTGGCTCTGGTCGTATTTGCGTGTCGTCACCCGCGGCGCCCATTCGCGAAACAGTTTCGGGCTTGCCATCAGCGCTGCCAGCGAGGCGCTGGTCATGGTGATAGGACAGAGATGCCCGGTTTCGAGCTGCGCCGTCAGGTAGAAACGGGCGGCGCGCACCTGATGGCGGCGGCCGATCTCGGCATCGCCATTTTCCCAGACCGACGAATGCAGCCCGTTCGCCACCGACCGGCGCATCAGCGCATGATAGGCTGGATGGAACTCGACCAGATCGATGCGCCTGCCCTGGCGGTCATGGGTCCTGAGCTTCGGCGTCTCGACATTGGCGAGGCGGGCCAGTTCCTGCGCCTCCTGCGTCAGCACGAAACGGCCAAGCCCATCGATATCCTTGCGCACCGGATCGGAAAAACGCTCGGCAAGCTGGATCAGCAACGGATCGCCTCGCCAGGCGTTGCCGCCAGCCAGCGGCGGCGGCTGGTTCGTCACGTCGTCGGTCACACGCTGTCCTTATCATCACAAGGCCACGAATCCGAAGCCATCAGCTAGATATAGCCCAAGCCGCGCAACGAGCGCGACGAAAATACCGGGGAGAAAGGCCGCAATCCAAAGCTGGTGCTTGCAGCCAAAGGTCCTCCACCCTATAGCAGCGCCTTGAGATGACCGACGCTTCGTCCCTGCCACTCTACCCCCACCGCCATCTTCTGGGCATCCGCGATCTTTCCCCCGCCGACATCGAGCTTTTGCTGGACAGGGCGGACCGGTCGGTCGCGATCTCGCGGCAGTCGGAGAAGAAAGCCTCGACGCTGCGTGGCCGCACCCAGATAAACCTGTTCTACGAAGCTTCGACCCGTACGCAATCGTCGTTCGAACTGGCCGGAAAACGGCTCGGCGCCGACGTCATGAACATGTCGGTGGCCAGTTCTTCGGTGAAGAAGGGCGAGACGCTGATCGACACGGCGATGACGCTGAACGCCATGCATCCCGACATCCTGATCATCCGCCATCAGTCGGCGGGTGCCGCCGCGCTGCTGGCGCAAAAGGTCGGTTGCTCGGTGATCAATGCCGGCGACGGCGCCCATGAGCACCCGACGCAGGCGCTGCTCGACGCGCTGACCATCCGCCGCGCCAGGGGCCCGCTGTCGAAGCTGATCGTGGCGATCTGCGGCGACATCCTGCATTCGCGCGTGGCGCGTTCCAACATCATGCTGCTCAATGCGCTCGGCGCGCAGGTGCGCGTCGTGGCGCCGTCGACGCTTTTGCCCGCCGGCATCGAGAAAATGGGCGTGATCGTCACCCGTTCGATGGCCGAAGGGCTCAAGGACGCGGATGTGGTGATGATGCTGCGGCTGCAGCGCGAGCGCATGGAAGGCGCCTTCGTGCCTTCGGTGCGTGAGTATTTCCACTATTTCGGCCTCGACGCCGAGAAGCTGAAGGCGGCCAAGGACGGCGCTCTGGTCATGCACCCCGGCCCGATGAACCGCGGCGTCGAGATCGCCTCGGAAATCGCCGACGGTCCGCAGAGCGTCATCCAGGAACAGGTGGAGATGGGTGTTGCCGTTCGCATGGCGGTGATGGAAGCGCTGCTCGATCCCCGCCGCAATTATGAAGGCCGCGGCGCATGAGCACAACGGTGTTCAGCCGGGCCCGCATCATCGATCCGTCGCGCGGCATTGACGAGGTCGGCACCGTCATTGTCGAGGGCCGCAAGATCGTCGCTGCCGGCAAGGCGGCCTTGAACCAGGGCGCTGCGCAAGATGCTAACGTCATCGACTGCGCCGGCAAGGCAATTATTCCCGGCCTGATCGATGCGCGCGTCTTCATCGGCGAACCGGGCGGCGAGCACCGTGAGACCATCGCTTCGGCCAGCGTGGCGGCGGCGGCCGGCGGCGTGACTTCCATCGTCATGATGCCCGACACCGACCCGGTGATCGACAATGTCGCGCTGGTCGAATTCGTGCTGCGCACCGCCAAGGACACTGCCGTCGTCAATATCTTTCCGGCGGCGGCGATCACCAAGGGGCTCGAAGGCCGCGAGATGACCGAATTCGGCCTGCTGCGCGAGGCCGGCGCGATCGCCTTCACTGACGGCCGGCACACCATATCAAGCGCACTGGTGATGCGCCGTGCGCTGACCTATGCGCGCGATTTCGGCGGCGTGATCGCGCATGAAACCCAGGACGCCGACCTCGCTTCGTCAGGCGTCATGAACGAAGGCCTCTATGCCAGCTGGCTCGGCCTTGCCGGCATTCCGCGCGAGGCCGAGTCCATTCCGCTGGAGCGCGATCTTGCGCTGGCGCGGCTGACTGGCGGCGCCTATCACGCGGCCAAGATTTCAACTGCGATGGCGGCAAACGCGGTAACGAGGGCCAAGGCCGACGGCGCCAAAGTCACAGCAGGCGTCTCGATCCACAATCTGTCGCTCAACGAGAACGATGTCGGCGAATACCGCACCTTCTTCCGGCTGACGCCGCCGCTGCGCGCCGAGGAGGACCGGCTGGCGATGATCGAGGCGGTCAAGGACGGCACGATCGACATCATCGTATCCTCGCACGACCCGCAGGACGTCGACACCAAGCGGCTGCCTTTCGCCGACGCCGCGGCCGGTGCCATCGGACTGGAAACGCTGCTCGGCGCGGCGCTGCGGCTCTACCACAATGGCGATATGACGCTGCTCAGGTTGGTTGAGACGTTGTCCACTGCGCCGGCAAGACTGTTCGGCCTGCCCGGCGGCACGCTGAAGCCGGGTGCGGTCGCCGACCTTGCGCTGGTCGATCTCGACGAGCCATGGATCGTCAGCGAAAGCGGCATCCGTTCGCGCTCGAAAAACACCTGTTTCGAAGGCGCGCGGCTGCAGGGCAAGGTCTTGCAAACGATGGTGGCGGGCCGCACAGTGTTTTCGGCCTAATGCATGTCGCGCAAAAGCATGCCCTCGGGCCTGACCCGAGGGTGCGCAGCGGTTTTGCGATAACGACATGCATAAAACAGCAACCTAAAGCGCGTCGCATCAGGCCGGTCAAACGCGACGCGCTTTAGGGCATATCCGGGGGAACAATGGCTTACGGCATCGTCTTGGCGCTGGTGTTCGGCTATCTGCTCGGCTCCATCCCGTTCGGCCTCCTGATCACCCGTGCCGCCGGCCTTGGCGACGTCCGCAACATCGGCTCCGGCAATATCGGCGCCACCAATGTGCTGCGCACCGGCAACAAGGGCCTGGCTGCCGCCACGCTGCTGCTCGACGCGCTGAAAGGCACGGCGGCGGTGCTGATCGCCGGTTACTTTGCCCCGGAGCTCGGGCTCTGGGCCGGCTTAGGCGCCTTCTTCGGCCATCTCTTCCCGGTCTGGCTCGGTTTCAAGGGCGGCAAGGGGGTCGCCACCTATCTCGGCGTGCTGATCGCTCTTGGCTGGCAGGTGGCGCTGATCTTTGCCGTCGTCTGGCTGGCCATGGCTTTCCTGTTCCGCTATTCCTCGCTGGCGGCGCTGACGGCAGCAATCGTCGTGCCGATCGCGCTCTATGTCCTCAGCACGCCCGAGATTGCCGGGCTGTTCGCGCTGATGAGCCTGATCGCCATCATAAAACACCGGGCCAACATTACCCGGCTGCTGGCCGGCACCGAGAACAAGATCGGAGCCAGGGAGTGAGCCAGCGCGCCGCCGGGACGCGGCTCAGCGACCGGCAGCGGTTGAGCTGGCTTCGTTTGATCCGCACGCCGAATGTCGGTGCGGCCACCTTTCGCGACCTGATCAACCGCTTCGGCTCGGCCGAGACGGCGCTCGAGATGCTGCCCGAGCTGATGGTTTCGGGCGGCGCCAGAAAGGCCGTCCGCATCCCGACGGTGGCCGAGGCCGAGGCGGAACTGGAGACCGCACGGCGCGCCGGCGCCCGCTTCGTCGGCATTGGCGAGGCCGACTATCCGCCGCTGATGAAAAGCATGGACCATCCGCCGCCGCTGCTCGCGGTCAAGGGCGAAGGCGCGGTGTTCCGGCTGCCGGCGGTCGCCATAGTCGGCGCCCGAAACGCCTCGCTGGCCGGCATCAAGATGGCGCGGACGCTCGCCGCCGAACTCGGCCGCGACGGCTTCGGCATCGTCTCCGGCCTGGCGCGCGGCATCGACACGGCAGCCCATCAGGGCAGCCTTGCGTCAGGCACGATCGGTGTGCTGGCCGGCGGCCTCGACCTGCCCTACCCGCCCGAGAATGCCGCATTGTGCAACGAGATTGCCGAGCGCGGCGGTGCCATCATTTCAGAGATGCCGTTCGGCTGGCAGCCGCGCGCCCAGGATTTTCCACGCCGAAACCGCCTTGTCGCCGGTGCGGCATTGGGGCTGGTCGTGGTCGAGGCGGCGCTGCGCTCCGGCTCGCTGATCAGCGCCAGGCTTGCCGGCGAGATGGGCCGGCTGGTCTTCGCCGTCCCCGGCTCGCCGCTCGATCCGCGCGCCGCCGGCGCCAACGCCTTGCTTAAGGACGGCGCCACCCTGGTCACCGAAGCAGCGGACATTACCGGTGCGATCGCGCCGCTGGTCGGCAAACTGGCGCCAAGAACGCCGCTGCTCGAAGAGCCGCCCGACTTTTCGGCAACACCGCCACCCGGCGAAGACGACCGCGCCCGCGTCATCGAAGCGCTCTGCCCAACGCCGGTGGCGATCGACGAAATCATCCGCCACACCGGCCTGCATCCCGCCCAGGTTTTCATGGTGCTGCTGGAACTCGACTTAGCCGGCCGGCTGGAGCGCCACGCCGGCGGCAATGTCTCGCTGGTGTGATCGAGACGATTCTTGAGAGAACCTGGCTCGACCGCTGGAAAACCCAAGGCGTCATGAAGCATCTCGCTTTAGACCGGGAACAGGAACGCTAACCTGTTGATTTTCAGGGAAAAAATGGTGAGCGCGCAGGGATTCGAACCCTGGACCTACTGATTAAAAGTCAGTTGCTCTACCGGCTGAGCTACGCGCTCCCGCGGGCTCAGGATGCCGCCCTCGAAATTGCGCGGAACATAGGGAGAGTGTCTCGAACGGTCAACCGGAAAAAGAGGCCTCGCGAGCCGGACTTTTCGCGGTCTGCTGACGCCTCGCAAACCGTCTCGACAAGACCGGAGTGGCTGTCTCGCACAAAAGCCGAGACGCATTACGAATCAGCAGCTTGCTATTCTTCGCGGAACAATTGCGCAACCTGCCCGTTTTTATCGCTACAAGGGACGACGCTATCAAGGAGAAGGCCATGAACAGGATCATGTCGGGCTTGCTGGCGACCGTGCTGTCAGCATCATTCGCTGTAGCGCAGATCGTGCCCGTCAACGCCCAGCCCATCTACGTGCCGCTGGGTCAGAACGTCTCGTCGGATGTCCAGACAGTTCAGGATGAACGGTGGAGGTGGAGGAACCGGGATTTCTCGCGTCGCGATTTACGTCGCGATTTCTCTCGCCGTGATTTCCGTCGCGATTTTTCTCGCCGCGAGTTCCGTCGCGATTTCTCCCGCCGCGATTTTTCCCGCCGCGATTTTCGTCGTTTCGCCGGTAACGACGATTTCAGGTATTATCGCGGCTATCGCGGCTATCGCTATTATCGTCCTGGCTATCGTCGCTACAACGACTATTGGTTCCCGCTGGCGGCCTTCGCTACCGGCGCGCTGATCACCGGCGCGATCATCAACAACCAGAGCCGCCGCATCTATCGCGGCGATGCCCACGTGGAGTGGTGCTACAGCCGCTACAGATCTTACCGGGCCTACGACAACACGTTTAAGCCTTACTACGGCCCCCGCCGGCAGTGCATCTCGCCCTATTGATAAGCCAGGGGCAGAGTTGAATAAACCTTGTTGAAAAGCCTGCGCCGGCAACGGCGCAGGCTTTTCTTTTCGGAGCGCGAATCTACAGCGTGCTCAGTGTCCGTCGCACAGCATGGCGCCAACCCGCCAGCTTTGCGGAACGGACCGATGCATCCATGTCCGGTCGAAACCGTCGCTCCAGCGCCCAGCTCCTGGCGAATTCCCTTGTCTTCGGCCAGACGCCGGCCTTCGAGCCGGCCAGCCATGCCGCGCCGAGCGCCGTCGTCTCCAGGATGGTCGGGCGGTCGACCGGCGCATCGAGGATGTCGGCAAGCCGCTGCATCGTCCAGTCCGACGCCACCATGCCGCCATCGACCCTGAGAACGGTCTTCGCTGACGCGCTCTTCCAGTCCCTGCGCATCGCATCGAGCAGGTCGCGCGTCTGGAACGCGACCGATTCGAGTGCGGCACGGGCAAATTCCGCCGGGCCCGAATTGCGGGTCAGCCCGAAGATGGCGCCGCGCGCCTCGGCGTCCCAGTGCGGCGCGCCAAGCCCGACGAAAGCCGGCACCAGGTAGACTTGTTGGGTCGGGTCGGCGCTCGCCGCCAGCACGCCGCTCTGCTCGGCCTTGCCGATCACCTTGATGCCGTCGCGCAGCCATTGCACGGCAGCACCTGCGATGAAGATCGACCCTTCCAGCGCATAGGTGGTCTTGCCGTTCAGCCTGTAGGCAATGGTCGTCAACAGACGGTTCTTCGAGCGCACCAGATCGCTGCCGGTGTTGAGCAGCGCGAAGCAGCCGGTGCCATAGGTCGATTTCATCATGCCCGGCTCGAAACAGGCCTGGCCGATGGTCGCCGCGTGCTGGTCGCCAGCCACACCGAGGATCTTTATCTCTGCGCCGAACAGGCTTTTCTCTGTGATTCCATAGTCGTCGGCGCAATCCTTCACCTGCGGCAGCATTCTTGCCGGTATACCAAGAATGGCTAGGAGCTCGTCGTCCCAGGCATTTTTTTCGATGTTGTAGACCAGCGTGCGCGAGGCGTTGGTGGCGTCGGTAGCGTGAACCTTGCCGCCGGTCAGCCGCCAGATCAGAAAGCTGTCGATGGTGCCGGCCAGCAATTCGCCGTTCTCGGCACGATTTCTGGCGCCCTTCACCTTGTCCAGCATCCAGGCGATCTTGGTGCCGGAGAAATAGGGATCGAGCAGCAGGCCGGTCTTCCTGGTGAACTTCTTCTCCAACCCCTGCTTCTTCAATTTCTGGCACAGCGGCGCGGTGCGGCGGTCCTGCCAGACAATCGCGTTATGGATCGGCCTGCCGGTCGCCCTGTCCCAGATGACGACGGTCTCGCGCTGGTTGGTGATTCCGATGGCCGCGATATCGGCGGCCTTTCGCCCGGCAGCAGCCAAGGCTGCCTTGCAGGTCGAAATGACCGTGTCCCAGATTTCCTCTGGATCGTGCTCGACCCAGCCGGAGGCCGGATAGTGCTGGGCAAACTCCTTTTGTCCGCTGCCCACGAGCTTCATGGATCCATCGAACACGATGGCGCGGCTGGACGTGGTGCCCTGGTCGATCGACAAGATGTATCCGGTCATGCTGTCTACCCCTCAGTTACAACGAAGGGAGACGGCTCGCGCCGCCTCCCTGTGGTCTCTTTCCGCTTTGGCGGTTCGGCAAGCCTACTGGGTGGTCCAGCGCTTGATCAGTTCCTCATAGACGATGGTCTCGCCTTTCGGCTTCTCGTTCTCGAGTTTGGCCTTAGGACCGTTCGGCTTGCCCAACCATTCGGTCGGATCTTTCGGCTCGTTGAGTCGCGGACCACAGCCGCCATAGACCTTAGCGGACTCGTCGGCGGCCTGCATGCGGGCCATCGTGATGTCCATTTCCTCAGCGAGGCGGTCCATCGCCTGCTGCGGCGTGAACGCCCCGGAGTTCACGTCGCCGATCTGCTGCCACCAGATCTGGGCGAGCTTCGGGTAGTCGGGCACGTTGATGCCGGTCGGCGACCAGGCGACCCGGTCTGGAGAGCGGTAGAACTCCACCCAGCCGCCGAGTTTGGGCGCACGGTCGGTAAACGACTGATGCCGAATGTCGGAATCGCGGATCAGAGTGAGCCCGACATGGGACTTCTTCAAAGACACGGTCTTAGACACGACGAACTGCGCATAAAGCCAGGCGGCCTTGGCACGATCGGCCGGGGTCGATTTCAGGATCGTCCAAGAGCCCACGTCCTGATAGCCGATCTTCTGCCCTTCCTTCCAGTACGGGCCGTGCGGCGACGGGGCCATGCGCCACAACAAATTGCCCTCATCATCGACCGTGTTGTTGCCTTCCGACTTGGGCTTCACCATGTCGGCGAGGAAAGCCGTGTACCAAAAGATCTGCTGGGCCACGTTGCCTTGGCTCAGCGCGGGCAGCGACTGGTAGAAATCGTAGCTCGCTGCTCCGGGAGGCGCAAAGTTGCGCAGCCACTCATCCCACTTTGCGATGGCATAGACCGACGCCGGACCATTCGCCTCGCCACCGCGCGAAACGCTCGCGCCGACCGGATTGCAGGTGCCCGCCTCCATGCGAATGCCCCATTCGTCGATCGGGATGCCATTCGGCTCGCCGGGGCTGCCAGTGCCGGCCATGGACAGCCACGCGTCAGTCATGCGCCAACCGAGATCGGGTGCGCGCTTGCCGTAGTCCATGTGTCCGAAGACCTGCACGCCGTCGATTTCCTTCACGTCCTTGGAGAAGAATTCGGCGATATCCTCGTAGGCGGACCAGTTCACCGGGACGCCGAGATCGTAGCCATACTTGGCCTTAAACTTTTCCTTGAGTTCCGGCTTGTCGAACCAGTCCTTGCGGAACCAGTAGAGGTTGGCGAACTGCTGGTCCGGGAGCTGGTAGAGCTTGCCGTCCGGGCCGGTCGTGAACTTGATGCCAATGAAGTCTTCGAGATCGAGCGTCGGAAGGGTGACATCCTTGCCTTCGCCGGCCATGAAATCGGTGAGATTCACGGCAAGCTGCAGCCGCGAATGAGTGCCGATCAGGTCGCTGTCGTTGACATAAGCGTCATAAAGGTTGCGGTTGGTCTGCATCTGTGTCTGCACCGCCTGGACGACTTCGCCCTCGCCGAGGATCTGGTGGTTGACCTTGATGCCGGTGATCGCCTCGAACGCCTTGGTGAGCACGGTCGATTCATAGGTGTGTGTCGGGATACCTTCCGACAGCACGTTGACCTCCATGCCGGCGAAGGGTTTCGCGGCATCGACAAACCATTGCATTTCGGCTTCCTGAGCCGAGCGATCGAGGGTCGAAAGGCCATTGATTTCCGTGTCAAGGAATGTCTTGGCTTCGTCCATGCCTGCGTAGGCCTGACTGGCCCCGAGCAGCAGGACTAGTGCCGTTGTCGATGTTAGTAGGTGACGTCGCATGAGGTTCCTCCCATTTCGGTTTCAAGTGCGATCGGAGCGGTCGTTGCGCGGCCGCTCCAACAGTTTCTCCCCCTAGACGAATCGAAAAACGCCGATGGCGTAGACGATCGAGAGGGCGAGTGCCCACCACAAGTTGGGTCCGACAAGACCCAGCCAAGCGAGATGGATGTAGGCGCTGCCTAGCAGCGAAATGAACAGTCGGTCGCCACGCGTCGTGTCGAGGCCGAGAATGCCATGGCGCGGCGCTCCGCCAGGACTGGCCCACTCCCACACGGTCATCCCGACCAGAAGAAGCAGGATCACGCCGAAGAAGGTGGCGGTCTGCCAAGTCCAGGCCATCCATGACAGATCCATCGTCTTTACTCCTTCGCTGCGCCGCCGCTAGACGCGGCCGAGCGCAAACCCCTTGGCGATATAGTTCCGGACGAACCAGATGACGATCGCGCCCGGCACGATGGTGAGCACGCCGGCGGCCGCCAGCAATCCGAGTTCGTAGCCCGATGTGCTCGCCGTCCGGGTCATCACGGCGGCGATCGGCTTCGCGGCGACAGACGTCAGCGTCTTGGCGAGCAAAAGCTCGACCCAAGAGAACATGAAGCAGAAGAACGCCGTGACACCGATGCCGGAAGCGATCAGCGGCATGAATATCTTCACGAAGAACCGCGGCCAGGAATAGCCGTCTATGAAGGCCGTCTCGTCGATCTCCTTCGGCACGCCGGACATGAAGCCTTCGAGAATCCACACTGCGAGCGGTATGTTGAACAGGCAGTGCGCCAGCGCAACGGCCCATGGCGTGTCGAAGAGATTGATGGCCGAGTAGAGCTGGTAAAACGGCAGCGCGAAAACCGCCGGCGGCGCCATGCGGTTGGTCAGCAGCCAGAAGAACAGGTGCTTGTCCCCAAGGAAGCGGTAGCGCGAGAAGGCATAGGCAGCGGGCAGCGCCACGCTGACCGAAATCGCAGTGTTGATAAATACATAGCTGATGGAGCTGATGTAGCCATTGTACCAAACGGGGTTGGTGAGGATCTCGACATAGCTGGCCACCGTGAAACTGCGGGGCCACAATGAAAAGCCGCCGAGGATTTCGTTCGTCGTCTTGAACGACATGTTGAGCAGCCAGTAGATCGGCAGCATCAGAAAGATGATGTAGACCGTCGGCACGAGCCAAAGGAAGCGCGCCTCCCGGCCGCGTCCGCTCATTACGCTCGCCGACTGGAGACCCGCCGCATTCGACGCCGGTGGCGGCGTTGTCTGTTCTCGCATCAAAACGTCGCCCCTTTTATCCCCAAGGCCTTCCTTCACTGATGTCATCTCAGCCCTCCGCTTCGGATTGGGTCATCAGGGTGTAGAAGAGCCACGACACCAGCAGCGTCATCAGGAAGTAGATGATGCTCATGGCCGCCGCGATTCCGAGGTTGAATTCGCCGAGCGCTGCCTTGACAAGATCGATCGACAGGAAGGTCGTGGCATTGCCCGGTCCCCCGCCTGTCAGTACGAACGGTTCAGTGTAGACCATGAAGGAATCCATGAACCGCAGCAGCATGGCAATGGTCAGCACGCGCTTCATCTTGGGCAGCTGGATAAAGCGGAACACCGACCAACGTGATGCACCGTCAATCTTTGCAGCCTGATAGTAGGCGTCGGGGATCGAGACGAGGCCTGCATAGGCAAGCAGCACCACCAGCGAGGTCCAATGCCATACGTCCATCAGGACGACGGTGAACCACGCCGCCAGCGGCTGGCTGGTAAAATTGTAGCTGATGCCCATCGCGTTGATAACATAGCCGAGCAGCCCGATGTCCGGCAGCGCAAAGATGTTCCACATGGCGCCGACGACGTTCCATGGGATCAGCAACGGCAGCGACATCAACACCAGGCAGACCGCGACCCATGGGCCGGAACGCGGCATGGCAAGCGCCACCGCCACGCCTAGCGGCACCTCGATCAGCAGGATTAACCCGGTGAAGGCGAACTGGCGCAGGAGCGATGCGTGGAAGCGCGGCGAATTAAGCACTTCCTGGAACCACTTAACGCCTTCAAAGAAGAACAGGTTGTTTCCGAACGTCTCCTGAACTGAATAGTTGACCACCGTCATCAGCGGGATGATTGCGTTGAACGCCACCAGCACCAGCACCGGCAGCACCATGAACCATGCCTTGTTGTTCCAGGTCTTATCCATGGAGTTCAGCCTCCCATCTCGACGCGCCAGGAATCGGCATAGATATTGATGCCGGCCGGGTCGAAAGCGATCTTCGGATCGGCGGGAATGTCCTCGTCCTCGCTGATAATCGCCGCGATGTCGCGGCCTTCGAAACTGGCGCGCACCACCTTGTGGCGGCCGATATCCTCGACCTTGCGGATTGAAACCGGCATGCCGCTGGCGCCAAGCCTGACATATTCGGGGCGGATGCCGAGTTCGATCGCACCGGTGATCCCGGCCTTGGGCGCGCCCGGCAATTCGATCGTCTGGCTGCCGAGCCGCGCGCTCCTGCCTTCGACCGCGACCGGCATGACGTTCATGCCCGGCGAACCGATGAAATAGCCGACGAATGTATGCTTGGGGCGCTCGAACAGTTCGGCTGGAGAGCCGATCTGCACGATCTCGCCTTCATACATGACGACGACGTTTTCGGCGAAGGTGAGTGCCTCGGTCTGGTCGTGCGTGACATAGACCATGGTGAAGCCGAAGCGCCTGTGCAGCTGCTTCAACTGCGAACGCAGCACCCATTTCATATGCGGGTCGATGACGGTCAGCGGCTCGTCGAACAGGATCGCGTTGACATCGGAGCGCACCAGCCCGCGTCCGAGCGAGATCTTCTGCTTCTGGTCGGCGGTCAGCCCCCTCGCCTTTCGCTTGGCCATGTCGGCCAGACCGGTCATGTCAAGGGTTTCACGCACCTTGCGGTCGACGTCGGGTTCCGCAACGCCGCGGTTGCGCAGCGGGAAGGCCAGATTGTCGTAGACGGTCATGGTGTCGTAGATGACCGGAAACTGGAACACCTGAGCTATGTTGCGCTCCTGCGTCGACAGATTGGTGACGTCCTTGCCGTCGAACAGAAGCTCGCCGTGCGACGGATACAACAGGCCGGAAATGATGTTGAGCAGCGTGGTCTTGCCGCAGCCCGACGGCCCCAGCAGCGCATAGGCGCCGCCGTCCTCGAAGGCGTGATGCACCTCCTTCAGCGCATAGTCCTTGTCCGACTTCGGATGCGGCCCGTAGGCGTGGCGGATGTGATTGCAGTCGATGCGCGCCATGTGCCCTCCTCCTCAAGCCGCCAGCATCTGTGGCGGCGCGGCCGAGCGGCCGTTCGCGTCGAACACCATGATGTGCCGCGGGTCGATGAACACCTCGATGGTCTGGTCCGGCTCGAACACCAGGATGCCGTGCTCAAGCATGACCCAGCGGACATCGGCGAAATCGAGATGCACGAAACTTTCAGAACCGGTGATCTCGGTGACCGAGACCTTGGCTCTCACCGCCACCGCCGACGGGCTCGGCCGGGCAAGGGAGAGATGGTGGGGCTGGAAGCCGATCGTGTAACTCGTATCGGCAATACCGACGAGTTCAGCCGGCACCGGGAGGCTCACCCCACCTTCAAGAAGGAAGCTCGAACCGCTCTTCTTCAGCACGATCGTGTTGAGCGGCGGATCGGCGAACGTCCTGGCCGTGACGAGGTCGTTCGGCCTGCGGAAGACGTCGATCGTCGGGCCGAACTGGGTGATGCGGCCTTCGGAAAGCGTCGCCGTGTTGCCGCCGAGCAGCAAGGCTTCGTGCGGCTCGGTCGTGGCGTAGACGAAGATGGTGCCGGTCGCCGCGAAGATCTTCGGCAATTCCGCGCGCAGCTCCTCGCGCAGCTTGTAGTCGAGGTTGGCGAGTGGCTCGTCGAGCAGCACGAGGCTGGCGTTCTTGACGATGGCGCGGGCCAGCGCGGTGCGCTGCTGCTGGCCGCCGGAGAGGCTGAGCGGCGTGCGGTCTAGAAAGGGCGTCAGCTTGAGAAGGGCTGCGGCATTGCGCACCTCCTTGTCGATCTTTGCCCGCTCGGCACCGGCCACCCTCAGCGGCGAGGCGATATTCTCGTAAACGGTCATCGCCGGATAGTTGATGAACTGCTGGTAGACCATGGCGACGTTGCGCTTCTGCACCGGAATGCCAGTGACATCCTTGCCATCGAACCAGACCGAGCCGGATGTCGGCACGTCAAGGCCGGCCATCAGCCGCATCAGGCTGGTCTTGCCGGAAAGCGTCGGCCCGAGCAGGACGTTGAGCGAGCCGTGCTGAAGCGTCAGCGAGACGTCGCGTATATGCTCCGTCGCCCCGACCGTCTTCGTCACGTTTCTCAGTTCCAGCATGATGCCTCCTCCCAGGCTTTCTGCATGACTATTCGGCAGCCGCGACATGGCGCCGGCTTATCCCGCGCATGAATTCGTCGAGCGCTGCCGCCTGCTCGCGGCTCAGTTGCAGGCCGCGCTTTGTCCTGCGCCACAATACATCTTCGGCCGTCATCGCCCATTCATTTTGAACGAGGTAGCGTACCTCGGCCTCGTAGAGATCGGCGCCAAAGTTGCGGCCAAGGTCGGCATTCGACCTGGCGAGGCCCAGCAGCATCCTTGCGCGAGTCCCGTAAAGCCGGGTCAGGCGCCGCGCCAGACGCGCATCGAGGAACGGATAGGCCGTTTTCAGTTTCGCCACTTCGGCGTCGAAGCCGCGCGCCGGGAAATCGCCGCCCGGCAGCGGCGCGTTTGCCGTCCACGGCTTGCCGCGCTTGCCGAGAAAACCCTCGATTTTCTCGAGCATCGATTCCGACAGCCGGCGATAGGTGGTGATCTTGCCGCCGAAGGTGTTGACGATCGGCGCCGTGCCTTCGCCGCCGTCGGTCTTCAGCACATAATCGCGGGTCGCTTCCTGCGCCTTCGAGGCGCCGTCGTCATAAAGCGGGCGCACGGCGGAATAGGTCCAGACGATGTCCGAACGCTTGACCGGTTGCGCGAAATATTCGCTCGCCGCAGCACAGAGGTAATCGATCTCGGCATCGCTGATCTTCACGTCGCGCGGGTCGCCGGAAAAGTCCTGGTCGGTGGTGCCGATCAGCGTGAACTCTTCCTCGTAGGGGATGGCAAAGATGATGCGGCCATCCTTGTTCTGAAAGAAATAGGCGCGCGGATCGTCGAATTTATTGCTGATGACGATATGGCTGCCCTGTACCAGCCGGACATTGTGCACGTCGTTCAACCCGACCGTAGCCGACAGCACGTGGTCGACCCATGGGCCGGCGGCGTTGACCAAAAGCCGCGCCTTGACCTCCTCGGTGTCGCCGGTCTGCGTGTTTTGCAGCCTGACCGTCCAGAACTCGCCTTCACGGCGTGCGTCGACGACTTTCGTGCGGGTTCGTATCGTTGCGCCGCGATCGGCGGCGTCGCGGGCGTTCAACGCCACCAGCCGCGCATCGTTGACCCAGCCGTCGGAATATTCGAAGGCCCTGCGAAACAACGGCTTCAGCGGCTTGCCGGCTGGGTCGTTTGCCATGTCCAGCGTCCTGGTCGCCGGCAGCAATTTGCGCCCGCCAATGTGGTCGTAGAGGAAAAGGCCGAGCCTGATCAGCCAGGCCGGGCGCAGGCCCTTGGCATAGGGCAGCACGAAGCGCATCGGCCAGATGATGTGCGGCGCGTTCTTCCAAAGGATCTCGCGCTCCATCAGCGCCTCGCGCACCAGGCGGAACTCATAGAACTCCAGATAGCGCAAGCCGCCATGGATCAGTTTGGTCGAGCCCGAGGACGTGCCGCTGGCCAGATCGTTCATCTCGGCAAGAAACACCGAGAAGCCGCGCCCAACCGCATCGCGGGCAATGCCGCAGCCGTTGATACCGCCACCGATGACGAAGATGTCATGGATCGGGGATGCGCTCACAAAAAGTCCTCCCGGATTTCGCATTGCAGCATTCTTAGGTTTTTACGAAACCGTGTTGGGATTATTTCGAAATAGGAACGAATGTCAAACGAAATATAAAGAGCAGGAGTTGCCGCAACGGCACCATCAACGGCACCATCTAGGGGAGCGAGGTTTCGATCAGCTGAACCTCTGCTTCCTGGCAGATCTTGCGCACCGACGGGATATCGCAGCGATCGGTGATGAAAGTGTTGACCTGCGACAGGTGGCCGATGCGAACCGGCGCCGTCCGCTCGAACTTGGTCTGGTCGGAAACGAGGATGACATGCCGGGCATTGGCGATGATCGCCTGCGCCACCTTCACCTCGCGAAAATCGAAATCGAGCAACGCACCGTCATGGTCGATCGCCGAGGCGCCGATCACCGCGTAGTCGACTTTGAACTGCCTGATGAAATCGACCGCCGCTTCGCCGACCACACCGCCGTCGGAACCCCGCACGACGCCGCCGGCAATAACAACTTCGATGGAAGGATATATGCGCATCCTGTTGGCAACATTGATATTATTGGTGATGACCATCAGGCCGGTATGATCGAGAAGCGCCTTGCTGACCGACTCCGTCGTGGTGCCGATATTGATGAACAGCGAGGCGTTGTCCGGGATCAGCCTGGCTGCGGCGCGGCCGATCGCCTCCTTCTCGTCGGCGGCGATCTTGCGCCTCGCCTCATATTCCATGTTTTCGATGCCGGACGGGAACAGCGCCCCGCCATGGATACGGGAAAGCAGGCGCTGGTCGCACAGATCGTTGAGGTCCTTGCGGATGGTCTGCGGCGTCACGTTGAAATGCGTTGCCAGATCCTCGACCAGCACGCGGCCATTGTCCTTGGCCATCTGGATGATCTCGGAATGACGCGGCGACAGATACATTGGGGATCTCCCGTTTTCGTTTTCCTTGTCTATAGCGAAAAACGAAAGCGGTGAAAAGGCATGGGGGCGGCTAACGAAAAATGCATGCGTCCAAAGACAAACCTCCACGCAACTTCGCCGACCAATTCAGGCCAGCCGGCGGGAGATTTCGGTGATGACCCCGAATGCGGTGTCGACATCCGCCGCCGTCGTCTCGAACTGGCCGACCTGAAAGCGGATCGCGACCTGCCCGTCCACCCGTGTCTGCGTCAGGTAGATGCGGCCATCGTCGTTGATCGCGTTGACCAGCCGCAGGTTGTGTTCGTCCGAATCGGTGCCGGCCGCCCGATGCCGGAACGAGAACAGCGACAGCATCGGCTCCGAGGCGATCTCGAAATCCGGTTCCCTGGCCAGCCGCTCGGCCAGCCCTTCGCTCCAGGCGACATGGTTGCGGATCATGGTCCGCAGACTTTCCAGCCCGTGGGCGCGCAGCAGGAACCAGAGTTTCAGTGCGCGAAAGCGACGCCCGAGCGGCACCGACCATTCGGAATAGTTGATGATGCCGTCGCGCCCATGCGTCTCCAAGTAGTCCGGTTTGATGGCCAGCGTCCGCACCAGGTCTTCCGGCCGGCGGATGAACTGCACCGAGCAGTCGAACTGCGCGCCCAGCCATTTGTGCGGGTTGAAGACGATGGAATCCGCCTGCTCCACGCCCGCCCAGAAATGCCGGTATTCCGGACATATCATCGCCGATCCGGCCCAGGCGGCATCGACATGCAGATAGAGGCCGTGCCGTTTCGCCACCGCGGCGACGCCGGCGATATCATCGGTGCCGCCGGTGCTGGTGCCGCCGACGCAGGCGATAATGCCGGCCGGCAGCATGCCCGCCTGCCGGTCGGCAACGACAGCCGCTTCGAGAGCTGCGACATCCATGGCGCGAAAGCGGCCGGCAACCGGAATACGCACGAGATTGTCCTCGCCGACGCCCGACACCCAGATCGCCCGGTCGATGGAGGTGTGGACCTGATCGGAAGAATAGACGCGCAATATCGGCTGGCCTTGCAGGCCCTTCTTGTTGCCCTGCCAGTCGAGCGCGCGCTCGCGCATGGTCAGCACGGCGGCGAGCGTCGCCGACGATGCCGAATCCTGCATGACGCCGGAAAACCCTTCCGGCAGGCCAAGCGCCTGACGCATCCAGTCGACGACGCGCGTCTCGAGTTCGGTCGCTGCCGGCGAAGTTTGCCAGAGCATGCATTGCGCGGCCATAACCGAGACCAGATATTCGGCCACCACCGAGACCGGTGCGGCATTGGCCGGGAAATAGGCGAAGAAGCGCGGATGCTGCCAATGCGTCATGCCGGGCAGGATTTTGCGCTCGAAGTCGGCGAAGATTGCCTGCATCGTTTCGCCATGTTCCGGCGGCGAGACTTCGATGCTTCTGGAGATTTCGCCCGGCTCGACGAGCGGCCGCACCGGCCTTTCGCGAAGTGTGCTCCTGTAGTCGGCACCCCATTCGGCCGCGCGCAGCGACCATTCCCGGAATTCGTTGCTATTCATCTTGCTCTCCGTCGCATCGGGCCCAGCGATCAAAGAGCACGAAACACGGAGGCTTTCACTCGGGAAAGTCAGGCAGGCTCGCAAAAGCAGCCTTCAGTGCATTCGACCAGCCGTCCGAGATCGTCCGATAATATTGGTCGTCCTGGGCGATCCGCTTCTTCAGGCTGACCTTGAAGGCGTCCTTTTCGTAGAACAGCAGGTCGAGCGGCAGACCGACCGACAGGTTCGATTTCAGCGTCGAGTCGAACGACACCAGCAGCAGTTTCACCGTCTCGGCGAAACTCATCGCCTTCTCATAGGCGCGGATGATGATCGGCTTGCCGTATTTGGTCTCGCCGATCTGGAAGAACGGCGTGTCTTCGGTCGATTCGATGAAATTGCCTTCCGGATAGATCATGAACAGCCGCGGCGCGCTGCCCTTGATCTGGCCGCCGAGGATGAAGGAGGCATTGAAGTAGGAATCGGCCTTTTCGCCCGCCGGCGACGAACTGGCGATGACTTCCTTGACGGTGTCGCCGACCAGCCGCACCGTCTGGTACATCGACGGCGTTTCAAGCAGCGTGGCGTGGCGATCGGCCACCGCCTTCGTGCGTTCGTCGAGCAGGCTGACGACAGCTTGCGTCGTCGCCAGATTGCCGGCCGACATCAGCACGATGACGCGCTCGCCCGGCTGCTCCCAGACATGCATCTTCTTGAAGGTAGAGATCGAATCCATGCCGGCATTGGTGCGCGTGTCCGACATGAACACGAGCCCGCGATCGATCTTCAAGCCGACGCAATAGGTCATCGAATCCCTTTGGCAGCAAATCTTGCCGGGGATTACTGCTCCACGGTGACGGTCACCGCAAGCTGTTCTTCCGCTTGTCCCAGTCGAATTCCTGATACGGGCGTGGCATCGCGGTAATCACGGCCGGTTGCCACCTTCACATAGCGTTCGTCGGGCGAAATGCCGTTGGCGACGTCGAACGCGACCCAGCCAAGGCCCGCAACATGCGCTTCGGCCCAGGCATGGCTCGCCGCCTGCTCGACCGCCGCATCCATCATCAAATAGCCGCTGACGTAGCGGGCCGGAAACCCCATGGCCCGCGCGGCGGCGGCAAAGATGTGGCTGTGGTCCTGGCAGACGCCGGTCTTGAGCGCCAGCGCGTCCTCGGCCGGGGTCGCCGGGTTGGTGGTGCCCATCGTATAGGCCACGCGCTCGCCGATCACCGCCATCAGCCGGTGCAACCTTTCGATATCGGCCCCCTCGCCGACCGACGCCGCGAGTTCGCGAATACCGCCGCCGATCGTGGTCAACGGCGTTTCCTGGCCAAACAACCACAGCGGCGCGAAACCCTGACGCGGCCCGCTGACGCCTGATGTGTCGCGTGTCACCACCTCGCCCGATGCCTCGACGGTGATGAAATCGCGCTCGCCTTCGACGCTCAAAAGCCGCGTGTCGTTGCCGAAATGGTCGGTGAAGCGCACCTCTTCGCGCGCCCCTTCGATCTTCAGCGCCCAGGACAAGACGGTCTGTGTCGGACCGCTGACTGGAAGCAGCCGCAGCCGCTGCAACAGATAGTGCACCGGCGCATCGTAGCGGTACTCGGTCCGGTGAGTGATCTTCAGCCGCATTGCTCTCGTCCCCTGAGCATGATCTTTTCCGGAAACCGGCTTCCACTTTCCGGGATCATGCTCGTCCCCTGAGCATGATTTTTTCCGGAAACCGGCTTCCACTTTCCGGGATCATGCTCAATAAAACCTGTAGTCCTGCGCGATCTCGTCGCCGAGCCTGATGTTGTCGAGGATGAAATTGGCCAGGAATTCATGCAGGCCGGCATCGAATATGTCCTTGATCGAGCCGGCGGCCAGCATCGCCTGGGTCTTGCCGGCTGTCACATGACAGGCATGGCGCTCACCATAATCGTCGCCCAGGAATCTGAGATGCTCCGTCAGGAAACGGTAGCAGAAGGTCAGCGAACGCGGCATGCGAACGTTGAGGATCAGATAGTCGGCAATGTTGGTCGGCTTGTAGTCGGCCTCGTAGACCCAGCGATAAGAGCGATGCGCCGAGACCGAGCGCAGGATCGATTCCCACTGGTAATTATCGAGCGTGGAGCCGACCCACGAGATCGACGGCAACAGCACGTAGTATTTCACGTCCAGGATGCGCGCCGTGTTGTCGGCGCGTTCGACATAAGTGCCGAGCTGCGAGAAATCGAAGATCTCGTTGCGCAGCATGGTGCCGTAGAACGAGCCGCGGATCAGTGCCGTTTCGCGCTTGATCGCGTCGAGCACGCTGGGCAGGTCGCGTTCGTCGATCGGCTTGGCTAGCATGCGCTTCAGCGACATCCAGGCTTCGTTGATGCTTTCCCAGGTCTCGCGCGTCAATGCGGTGCGCACCATGCGGGCATTGTTACGGGCCGTTTCGATCGACGTCATCGTGCTCGACGGGTTGGATGTGTCGCGCAGCAGGAAATCGGCAACGTTGGCGGCGGTATAGTCGGAATATTTCTGCGTGAAGGCGGCGTCCGAACCGGCACTGAGCAGCACCGAATTCCACTCTTCGGAGGCGTTCTGGGTGCGGGTCAGCGCCATGCGCAGCCCGGCATCGACCAGCCGCGCCATGTTTTCCGCCCGCTCGATGTAGCGGTTCATCCAGTAGAGCCCGTTGGCGGTGCGGCCGAGAAGCATTCTACGCGGTCCTTCGGACGGTGAATGGTGAATGGTGAATGGTGAATGGCCAAATTTTTCCAGGGCACGACGCCGCGTGCTTTATTTCAGGGCATTTCACCAACATCAACGACATGTCATCCTTACCTATTCACTATTCACTATTCACTATTCACTATTCACTATTCACTATTCACTATTCACTATTCACTATTCACTATTCACTCTCTAATCATCCAGCACCCACGTATCCTTCGTCCCGCCGCCCTGGGACGAATTGACCACCAGCGAGCCTTCTTTCAGCGCCACACGCGTCAGCCCGCCCGGCACGATCTGGATGCGATCAGATACCAGCACGTAGGGCCTGAGATCGACATGGCGCGGCGCCAGTCCCTTGTCGGTCAGGATCGGACAGGTCGACAGCGCCAGCGTCGGCTGGGCGATGTAGTTCGACGGTCTTGCCGCGAGTTTCCTGGAAAAATCCTCGCATTCCTTCTTGGTCGCGGCCGGCCCGACCAGCATGCCGTAGCCGCCTGAGCCATGCACCTCCTTCACCACCAGCTCGTCTATATGTTCGAGCACGTATTTCAGGCTGTCCGGCTCCGAGCAGCGCCAGGTCGGGATGTTGCCGAGGATTGCTTTGCGGCCGGTGTAGAATTCAACGATCTCGGGCATGTAGGAATAGATCGCCTTGTCGTCGGCGATGCCGGTTCCCGGCGCATTGGCGATGGTGATGTTGCCGGCACGGTAGACATCCATGATGCCCGGCACACCCAGTGCCGAGTCGGGGCGGAAGGTCAGCGGATCGAGGAAAGAATCGTCCACCCTTCGATAAAGAACGTCGATCTGCTTGTAGCCTTCGGTCGTGCGCATCGCGACGTGGCCATCGATGACGCGCAGATCCTGCCCCTCGACAAGCTGCACACCCATCTGGTCGGCAAGGAAGGCATGTTCGAAATAGGCGGAGTTGAAGCTGCCCGGAGTCAGCACGGCAATGGTCGGCGCGCCCTTGGTACCTTGCGGCCGCACTGCCGCCAGCGACTGGCGCAAGAGCTGCGGATAGTTTTCCACCGGCCGCACCTTGATCTGCTGGAACAGTTCGGGAAAGAGCTGCATCATCGTCTCGCGGTTCTCCAGCATGTAGGAGACGCCGGACGGCGTGCGCGCATTGTCCTCCAGCACGTAGAACTCGTTCTCGCTGATGCGAACGATATCGACGCCGATGATATGGGTGTAGACGCCGGCTGGCGGCCGCACTCCGATCATCTCCGGCAGGAATGCCTCGTTCTTGGCGATCAATTCCTTGGGGACGCGCCCGGCGCGCAAAATCTCCTGGCGGTGGTAGATATCGTCGAGAAAGGCGTTCAGCGCCTGGACGCGCTGCTCGATGCCTTGCGTCAGCCGTCGCCATTCATTGCCGGAAATGATGCGCGGAACGATGTCGAAGGGAATAAGGCGCTCGGAGGCTTCCTGCTCGCCATAGACGGCAAAGGTGATGCCGGTCTTGCGAAAGACGCGTTCGGCGTCCTGCATCTTTTCGGTAAGCCTGGCCGGATCCTGCTCCTTCAGCCAGCGATCGTAAGCCGAATACGGTTTTCTCAATCCGGAGATTTCCGGAAGCATTTCGTCGAACGCTGCCAATCGCTTACTCCCTGTGAGGCCATTTCACTGGCGTCACCGGAGAAAATCAAGCGCAATCGGTGATTTGGAGGATGTTGGCGATCAGTATGTCGCGACCTGCCTAAAATTAGGGCAGCGCCGATATGGCTGGGTCAGGCTTTGCCTTGTGCCCGGGCAGGTGGCAGGCGTCGCTCAGAACGCGCGGAAGGTGACCACCGTAAACGTGTCCTTGATGCCGGGAAGACTCTGCACCTTCTCGTTGACGAAGTGGCCGATGTCTTCGTCGTCGTCGACATAGAATTTGGCGAGCAGATCGTAGTCGCCGGCTGTCGAGTAGATTTCCGAGGCGATCTCGGCATCGGCCAACGCGCCGGCAACGTCATAGGACTTGCCCAGATCGCACTTTATCTGCACGAAAAATGCCTTCATTGCCCGGTCCTGCTCAGCTTGCACGGCATAAGCGGCCCTTGTGGCAGACTGCCGCCCGGCTTTCAAGCATCAGGACGGCGCTCAGGCAAAACACTGGCTGCAACCTGCGCGCGGTACTTCGCTGAGCACCAGAGCACCATCACATCGCTGGGATATCGCCCCGCGCCCAGCCCTCGCAAATTTCCGCCGCCCGCGCCTCGAAGGCGCCGGCGTCGATGGCGGCACGAATGTCCTGCATCAGCCTCTGGTAGTAGGAAAGATTGTTCCAGGTCAGAAGCATCGCCCCCAGCGCCTCTTGCGAGCGGACCAGATGATGCAGATAGGCGCGTGAATAATCTCTGGCGGCCGGGCAGTCGCTTTGCTCGTCCAGCGGACGCGGATCGTCGGCATGGCGGGAGTTGCGCAGATTGACCTTGCCGCGCCGAGTGTAGGCGAGGCCATGGCGGCCGGCGCGCGTCGGCATCACGCAATCGAACATGTCGATGCCGCGCGCCACCGATTTCAATATGTCGTCGGGCGTGCCGACACCCATCAGATAACGCGGCCTGTCAGCGGGCAGTTCCGGGCAGGTGATGTCGAGCATTTCGAGCATCACCGCTTGCGGCTCGCCGACCGCCAGCCCGCCGATCGCATAGCCCTTGAGGTCCATCGCTTTCAGCGCCTGCGCCGAGCGCAGCCGCAGGGCCGGTATGTCGCCGCCCTGGACGATGCCAAACATTGCCTTCCCGGACTGGTCGCCGAACGCCGTCCTGCAACGCTCGGCCCAGCGCAGCGACAGCTCCATGGCCCGCTCGATCTCCTTCTCCATGGCCGGCAGCGCGGTGCATTCGTCGAGCTGCATCTGGATGTCGGAATCGAGCAGCCTTTGGATCTCGATCGAGCGCTCGGGCGACATCTCATGGGCGGCGCCGTCGATATGCGAGCGGAAGGTAACGCCCTTTTCGTTCAGTTTCCTCAGCTTCGACAGCGACATCACCTGGAAGCCGCCGCTGTCGGTCAGGATTGGGTGCGGCCAGCGGGCGAATTCATGCAGGCCGCCAAGCCGCGCCACACGTTCGGCGCCGGGCCGCAGCATCAGATGATAGGTGTTGCCCAGGATGATATCCGAGCCGACGCCGCGCACCTGATCCATATACATGGTCTTGACCGTGCCGCCGGTGCCGACCGGCATGAAGGCCGGCGTGCGGATTTCTCCGCGCGGCATGGTGATGGAGCCGCGCCGCGCTTTGCCGTCGGTCGCCAGCACCTCGAAGGTGAACGCCTTAGTCATTGAATTCTTGTCGTATACCGGGCGCGCGTCCATCGTTCTCCTCTTTGAACAGAAGGCTTGCATCTCCGTAGGAGTAGAACCTGTAGCGGGTCTCGATGGCATGCGCATAGGCCGCACGCATTGTTTTCAGACCGCAAAACGCCGAAACCAGCATGAACAGCGTTGAGCGCGGTAGATGGAAATTGGTCATCAGCATGTCGGCGGCCTTGAAACGATAGCCGGGCGTGATGAAGATGTCGGTCGGACCCGACCATCCGGCCAATGTGCCGTCCTCCCGCGTGGCGCTCTCCAGCAGGCGCAGCGACGTCGTACCGACGGCGATGATGCGCCCACCGCGCGCCTTCGCCGCGTTGAGCGCCGCGGCGGTTTCCGGGCTGACAGAACCGATCTCGGCATGCATCTTGTGGTCGGCGGTGTCGTCGACTTTCACCGGCAGGAACGTGCCGGCGCCGACATGCATGGTGACGAAGCGCCGCTCGACGCCCTTGGCATCGAGAGCGGCGAAAAGCTCGGGCGTGAAATGCAGGCCGGCAGTGGGTGCCGCCACAGCCCCCTCCTCCCTAGCATAGATGGTCTGGTAGTCCTTGCGGTCGCGTTCGTCGTCGTCGCGCTTCGAAGCGATGTAAGGCGGCAGCGGAATGTGGCCGACGGCGTGCAGCGCCTCATCGAGAAACGGACCAGAGAGGTCAAAACCGAGCAAAGCCTCGCCGGCCTCGCCCTTCGCGATCACCGTGGTATCAAGCTGGCCGAGAAAGCAGGAATTGGCGTCATGGCCAAAATGGATGCGGTCGCCGACGGCGATGCGCTTGCCCGGCCGCATGAAAGCCAGCCAGCGGTCGGGAGCCACCCGCATGTGCAGCGTGGCTTCGACCTGCGCCGCTGCTTCGCCGCGCCGCCTGATGCCTTTCAGCTGCGCCGGGATGACCTTGGTATCGTTGAAGACCAGCACGTCACCGGTCTCGAGCAGGGACGGCAGCTCGCGCACCGTCCGGTCCTCAAGTCCCTCACCCGGTCTGACAACCAGCATTTTGGCGCTGTCGCGCGGTTCCGCCGGTCGAAGCGCGATGCGCTCCTCCGGCAGATCAAAGTCGAATAGATCGACGCGCAAGAAAACCCCGCCTCAAAATTCCGGGCAGGTCACCGCCCAGGCGCCAACACCGTCGATGCTCAGCGTGCCGCCCATTGCGAAATTGGACTATTCGCTGGCCTTGACCAGTCGCAATTTGGCTACGATCGAGCTGATGCCCTCATCGGTGAGATCGATCGCCATCTGCTGGTCGTCCTCGAATGCCTGTCCGACGATGACTTTCGTCGAACCCGGCTGACCGTCGGTGGTCCAGTTCCTGCCGCCGGCATCAAGCCATACGCGCGCAACCGCGATGACGGCAGTGTGCCCCATCAGGACGTCGATCGATGCCGCGTTGCCCTCAGCGCTGCAAACAATCGATTCTGTCGCCAGCGCCGGAGTAGCCGCCGCGACAAGCATCAGAGTGATCGCCGCGACAGCTCGGTAGGTCATTTTACGTCGGCCGCCACCTTCAGCGACACGATCTTGTCAGGATCCGGCACCGGCTCGCCGCGCTTGATCTTGTCGACATTGTCCATGCCTTCGATGACCTGGCCCCAGACCGTGTATTGGCGGTTGAGGAAGGCGGCATCTTCGAAGCAGATGAAGAACTGCGAGTTGGCCGAGTTCGGGTTCTGCGAGCGCGCCATCGAGCAGGTGCCGCGGCCGTGATTGGCGTTGGAGAACTCCGCCTTCAGGTCGGGCTTGTCGGAGCCGCCCGTGCCGGCGCGCGACGGTGCGAAAGAGGGCTTGCTGGAATTGCCGAATTTCACGTCGCCGGTCTGCGCCATGAAGCCGTCGATGACGCGGTGGAACACCACGCCGTCATAAGCGCCTTCGCGCGCCAGTTCCTTGATACGGCCGACATGGCCGGGTGCCAGATCGGGAAACAGTTCGATGACGACCTTGCCCTTGGTCGTTTCCATGATGAGCGCGTTCTCGCGGTCCTTGATCTCGGCCATGTCAGAATATCCTTTGAAACAAATGGGTTTACTTGCGGTCGGCGGCGATGCGCACCTTGATCATGCGATCGGGATCGGTGACGACCCCGTTCTGCGCCGCGTCGCCTTTCTTGATCTTGTCCACCAACTCCATGCCGTTCTCGACATTGCCGACGATGGTGTACTGGCCATCGAGCGGCGGCGCCGGCGCGAACATGATGAAGAACTGCGAATTGGCGGAATCCGGGTCCTGCGAGCGGGCCATCCCGACCACGCCGCGCTGATAGCGCTCGGTCTGAGAGAATTCGGCCGGCAGGTCGGGAAGATCGGAACCGCCGGTGCCGACAGCATCGGCGCTGAAGCCGTTCTTCATGTTGCCGAACTTCACGTCGCCGGTCTGCGCCATGAAGCCGTCGATGACACGGTGGAAAGCGACGTTGTCATAAGCGCCTTGGCGCACGAGCTTCTTGATCTGCTCGACATGCTTCGGCGCGAGATCGGGCCTGAGCGCGACGGTCACGTCGCCGTCCTTCAGCGTGATGACCATGGTGTTTTCCGGATCGGCGGCGAACGCCGAAACGGATGCGGTCACAAGACCGAAAAGAACGACAAAGCAGATGGCGAGCCTTTTGAGCTGCATGGATCTTTCTCCGAAAACCTTTGTTTCACGCATGTCGTTGCCCCAAAACCGGGTTCCACGTTGGGCGACATGCATTATTTCGCAAACTTGGCGGTGAGTGCGCCAGCCACAGCCGCCGGCACGAAGGCGCGGACGTCGCCGCCCATCGAGGCTATCTGACGGACAAGTGTGGCGGTAATGGTTCGCACCGAAGGGCTGGCGGGCAGAAAAACCGTCTGCAGTTCAGGCGCCATGGTCTCGTTCATACCGGCCATCTGCATCTCGTAGTCGAGATCGGTGCCGTCGCGCAGACCGCGGATCATGATCGAGGCGCCCTGCTTCCTGGCAGCGTCGATGACCAGCCCGTCGAAAGCCACGATTTTGATGCGCGCGCCGTCGCGGCCGAATTCGGCCTTCGTCGCAGCTTCGATGAGGCCGACCCGCTCCTCGAAAGAAAACAGCGGCTTCTTGCCGGGATGAATGCCGATCGCCGCATAGACGGTGTCCGCCACGGCCAGCGACGCCTTCAGCACGTCGAGATGGCCGTTGGTCGGCGGGTCGAAGGAGCCGGCATAAAGGGCGATGCGTTCGGTCATGGCAGGTGCTTCTAGCGAGCCTCTCTCGCAAAGGCAAATCCGATCGGCGAGCCGCCAATCCATGTCGCCGCAAAAGCCTGCCCTGGGCCTGAGTCAGGGCCCGACCCGAGGTGCACAGCCGTTTGGAACAACGGCATGCACCCAAAACAGGACTTCAAAGCGCATCGCCTGAGCCACGGTAATCGCGATGCGCTTTGAGTGAACCTTTTGGCCGAGATGAACGACCAATGAATGGGCCGATCACGAAGGCTTCACGCAGCGTTCATTAGATTGCAGCTTCAGAAGATGAAACCAAAACCCCATTTGATCGTTGCTAGGTGCAGGAGAACACGCACATGCTGATCTACATGCTCGCCACCGCAATGACCGTCGCCATGCTCATCGCCACCGTATTCGGGCTGCATCAGGAAGCAGAGCGCGTCCGCGCCAAGTCCAATGCCAAGCGGTTCGGAGGCTTCGGTATCCGCAAGCCTTCACGCCACTTCTAGACCGGTCGCCGCCTGTTAACGGCGCCGGTCCATCGGGCCGGCATCGCCCATCAAGACCTACTCGGCGTTCAAGACCTACTCGGCGTTATTGTCCGGGCCAGCAGTACCGGTATCCAGAGTTGCGTCGCCCTCGACACTCTCTTCGGCTTCCTCGTCCGACTGCGGTTCCGTTATCCGCTCCACCGAAACGACCTTCTCGCCGTCAGCGGTGTTGAAGATGGTCACGCCCTTGGTGGCGCGGCTGGCGAAGCGAATTCCGTTGACCGGCACGCGGATGACGGTGCCTCCATCCGAGACGAGCATGATCTGGTCGTCATTGCCGACCGGGAAAGTCGCGACCAGACGGCCGATCTCAGCCACTTTCGACACATCGGTGGCGCGGATGCCCTTGCCGCCGCGCCCTATCTGGCGGAAATCATAGGAAGACGAGCGCTTGCCGTAGCCATATTCCGTCACCGTCAGCACGAACTGCTCGTGTGCCTTGAGGAATTCGTAGCGCTCGTCGGAAAGCTCCGTCTCCTCGCCGACCTCCTCATTGGTGAGCTGGAAGTCTTCGTCCTCGCCCGCCGCAATGCCGGCGGCGAGCCGCCGTTCGGCCGCCACCCGCTTGAGATAAGCCGCGCGTTCGGCCGGCGACGCATCGACATGTTCGATCACCGCCATCGAGATCACCCGGTCGCTGGCAGCCATGGCGATGCCGCGCACGCCGACCGAGTTGCGGCTCTGGAAAACGCGCACGTCGCTGACCGAGAAGCGTATGCACTGGCCGGAGCTTGCGGTCAGCAGCACGTCATCATTGTCGGTGCAGGTCTCGACGCCGAGTATCTCGTCGCCCTCCTCTTCCAGCTTCATGGCGATCTTGCCGTTGCGGTTAACCTGGACGAAATCCGACAGCTTGTTGCGGCGCACCGTGCCGCGCGTCGTGGCGAACATCACGTCGAGTTCGCCCCAGCTGGTCTCGTCCTCGGGCAGCGGCATGATCGTGGTGATGCGTTCGCCCTGCTCCAGCGGCAGCATGTTAATCAGCGCCTTGCCGCGCGACTGCGGGTTGCCGATCGGCAGGCGCCACACCTTTTCCTTGTAGACAATGCCGCGCGAGGAGAAAAACAGCACCGGCGTGTGCGTGTTGGCGACAAACAGCCGGGTGACGAAATCCTCTTCCTTGGTCGACATGCCGGAGCGGCCTTTGCCGCCGCGGCGCTGGGCCCGGTAGAGCGACAACGGCACACGCTTGATGTAGCCGGAATGGCTGACCGTCACGACCATGTCCTCGCGCTGGATCAGGTCCTCGTCTTCCATATCCGCCCCGCCATCGGACAGCTCGGTGCGGCGCGGCGTGCCGAACTCGTCGCGCACGGCGGCAAGCTCGTCCTTGACGATCTGCTGAATGCGGGCGCGCGACGACAGGATGTCCAGGTAATCCTTGATCTCGTCGCCGATCGTGTTCAACTCGTCGGCGATCTCGTCGCGGCCGAGCGCTGTCAGCCGCTGCAGGCGCAGTTCGAGGATGGCGCGCGCCTGTTCCTCGGACAGATTGTAGGTGCCGTCCTCGTTGATGCGGTGGCGCGGATCGTCGATCAGCAGGATCAGCGATTCGACGTCGCCCGAGGGCCAGCGCCGCTCCATCAACTGCTCGCGCGCCGTCTGCGGATCCGGCGCGCTGCGGATCAGCTTTATCACCTCGTCGATGTTGGCGACGGCAATGGCAAGGCCGACCAGCACATGGGCACGGTCGCGCGCCTTGCGCAGCAGGAATTTCGTGCGCCGGCTGATCACGTCCTCGCGGAAGGCGACGAACGCCTTCAGCATGTCGGTCAGCGTCAGCAATTCCGGCTTGCCGCCGTTCAGCGCCACCATGTTGGCGCCGAACGACGTCTGCAGCGGCGTGAAACGGTAGAGTTGGTTGAGGATGACGTCGGCGACCGCGTCGCGCTTCAGTTCGATGACGACACGGTAGCCCTGGCGATCACTCTCGTCGCGGATGTCGGAAATGCCTTCGATACGCTTGTCGCGCACCAGCTCGGCCATCTTCTCGATCATCGACGACTTGTTCACCTGGTAGGGAACCTCGGTGATGACGATCGATTCACGGTCGTTGCCGCGCGCCTCGACGTTGACGCGGCCGCGCATGACGATAGAGCCGCGGCCGGTCGAATAGGCGCTGTAGATGCCGGAACGGCCGAGCACGATGCCGCCGGTCGGGAAATCCGGCCCTGGAATGATCTCCATCAGCGCCGGCAGATCGATCGCCGGATTGTCGATGAGGGCAATGGCGCCGTTGCAGACCTCGCCCAGGTTGTGCGGCGGGATGTTGGTGGCCATGCCGACGGCGATACCGCCGGAGCCGTTGACCAACAGGTTCGGAAAGCGCGCCGGCAGGACTTTCGGCTCGCTGCCGGACGCATCATAAGTGTCCTGGAAATCGACGGTGTCCTTGTCGATGTCTTCCAGCAACTCATGCGCGACCTTGGTCAGCCTCGATTCGGTGTAACGCATCGCCGCCGGCGGATCGCCGTCGATCGAGCCGAAATTGCCCTGCCCGTCGATCAGCGGCACGCGCAGCGACCAGTCCTGCGCCATCCGCACCAAGGCGTCGTAGATCGAGGCGTCGCCATGCGGATGGTATTTACCCATCACGTCGGCCACCGGGCGCGCCGACTTCACATATTTGCGGTTCCAGTGGTAGCCGCTCTCATGGGCAGCGTAGAGGATGCGGCGATGCACCGGCTTCAACCCGTCGCGCACGTCGGGCAGCGCACGGCTGACAATCACGCTCATCGCGTAATCGAGATAGGAGCGCTGCATCTCCTCGATGATGGATATCGGCTCGATGCCGGTGGGCCCGCCGTCGGCGCCGCGCGGTGTCTTCTGGTCGGTCAAATCAGGTCACAATCAAATCGGGAATCACTCGGTGCTTATATAGGAAGCCGGGGCGAAACTCCAACGTCCGCGGCAGTTTTCCAGTGTCGGTTTTTGTGGTGATTTCAAAAGGATATCACTGATTGCGACGATATGGCCGAGGCGCTTTCGTGGCCGCCGGGGCAAAGCTCATTGGCAGGCCGATTTTTTGCTTCACAAAGCCGGAACCACGGATGCGTTCGGCAATTTATCGCCTCGCCGCCGGAGCCGGTAGGCACCGGGCGCCTCCCCCATCACGCGGCGAAAACGGCGGTTGAAGGTCGACAAATCGTTGAACCCGGCTTCGAAGGCGATCGTCGAGATCGCCTCGTCCGACATGCGCAGCCGCACCGCCGCCCTGTGCAGCCGGGTTTTCAGCACGAACTGGTAGGGCGTCATGCCCGCGACATGCCGGAAGCTGCGCAGGAAATGGTAAGGACTGGTCGCCGTTTCGCTTGCAAGCTCGGCGAGCGAGACCGGGCTTTCGGCATCCTTTTCGATGCGCCGCACCGCCTCCGCGACGCGTTTCTGATCGCGGCGGCTCGGTGACCGGGCAGCGGGCGTGAGACCGGAGGCGACGGCTGCGCCGGCAATCCGCAGTCCGAGTTCCTCGAACGCCTCGATCTCGGCCATTTCGCGCGCGGCTTCCGCCTCGGCCAGCAGCCGTGCCAGCATCGGCAAGGGCGGCAGAAGCGGCGTCTCGAAGGCCAGCTTCTTCGCGCCCGGCGTGTCGGCGACGATCTGTTCCATATAGGCCGGGCTGAAATGATAGGACATGCAGCGGTCGCCGGCGCCATGCTCGTGCCCACACTCGTAGCAAGTGCGGGGGTTGCCGAGCAGAATTGCGCCCGGCGTCAGCATCGCCGTGCCCTGGCGTGCGCGATAGCGGAAGGTGCCGTTGGTCACCACTGCGACGCAGAAGTTGCGATGCTCTTCCTCGAACGGGCGATCAGCGACGCCGGCAGTGCAGACCACGTCCGACACCCGCCAGCCTTTTCCGGACGCCAGTGTATGCACGCTCGTCGTCATGGTCGAAAGATAGCAATTTTTCCCAAGCGCAAGAAGCCTGGCGCGCCTATTCTTCCCGGTCTCCTGACAAAGTGGGCAGAAACCATGTTCAATTCGTCTTACTTTGCCGAAGCCCTGCACGGTGACGGGCCAGCCGCAGGCCTTGCCGAAAAACTGAACCTTTACGGCCGCTTCGTCGGCGCCTGGACGTTCGATGCCACGCGCCATCTCGAAGACGGCCAGGTGCTGACCGGACGCGGCGAGGTGCATTTCGGCTGGGTGCTCGAGGGCCGCGCGATCCAGGACGTATGGATCTTGCCCGCGCGCAACACTGGCGCACAGAGGTCGCTCGGCAAATGGAGCTTTTATGGCACGACACTGCGCGTCTATGACCCGGGCATCGACGCCTGGCATATCTTCTGGAGCGATCCGCGCACCCAGTATTACAGCCGCCAGCTCGGCCGCGCCGAGGGCGACACCATCGTCCAGCAAGGCGCCGACGGCACCGGCGCCTCGGTGCGCTGGAGCTTTTCCCGCATCACCGAAAATTCGTTCCGCTGGCTAGGCGAACGCTCTCAGGACGATGGCGCGACCTGGCGGCTCGAAGTCGAGTTCCTGGCGCGGCGCGTCGCCAGCAGCTGACCTGCACGGTTTCCCCTGACGCCGCTTTGCTCTACCAATGCTGGGGTCTCGGGCACCGCCCGGCGGGGAGGGTCAGAGATGCCGAGCTTCGACAGCCTGTTCAACGCCTTCGTCACCATTCTGGTGACCATCGACCCGCCTGGCCTGGCGCCGCTCTTCCTTGCCGTGACGCGCGGGATGAACCGCGAGGAGCGCAACCAGGTTTCCGTGCGCGCCTCGATCATCGCTTTCCTGGTGATGGCGCTGTTTGCAATCGCCGGCGCATCGATCCTGTCGGTGTTCGGCATCACGCTGCCGGCGTTCCGCGTCGCCGGCGGGTTCCTGCTGTTCTTCATCGCCTTCGAAATGGTGTTCGAGCGCCGGCAGGACCGCAAGGAGAAGATTGGCGACGTCGCCATCACCAAGGACATGATCCACAACATCGCCGCCTTTCCGCTGGCGATCCCGCTGATCGCCGGTCCGGGCGCAATTTCAGCGACAGTCCTGCTGTCCGGCTCGTTTCCAGGTTTTGGCGCGCAGGCAGCCCTTGTCGGCATCATCGCGATCTGCCTTGTGATCACCTATCTGGTGTTCGTTCTGGCCGAGCGCATCGACCGGGTCCTCGGCCAAACCGGCCGCTCGATCCTGACCCGGCTGCTCGGTGTCATCCTGGCGGCGCTCGCCGTGCAGTTCGTCGCCGACGGCGTCAAGGCGCTGATGGCGGCATGAAAATGAAAGCGGCCTCGCGCTTGATTGCCGAGGCCGTCATTTTCGTTGTCCGTCTCGCGCAACGAACCGCCACTGGACGCTATCCTACTTCGCCGTCGTATCAATAACTTCGAAGTCGTGGGTGATCTCGGCGGTCTTGGCCATCATTGCCGAGGCCGAGCAGTATTTTTCGATCGACAGGTCGATCGCCCGCCGGACCTTGTCATGCGAAAGCGCGCGGCCCTTGACGATAAAATGCATATGGATGCGGGTGAACACCCGCGGCTCCTTCTCCGCCCGGTCGGCGTCGAGTTCAACCACGCAGTCTTCGACCGCCTCGCGGCCCTTTTCGAGAATGTGGACGACATCATAGGCCGAGCAGCCGCCAGTGCCGAGCAGCACCAGTTCCATCGGGCTCGGCCCCGGCGTCTTGCCGTCCGGTCCGAACGCGGTTCCCAGCACCATCTTGTGACCGCTGCCGGACTCGCCGACGAAAGTGCGCTCCTCGACCCATTTGACCCGTGCTTTCACCTGATACGTCCTTTCACCGCACACCGCTCAAAACGCACAACGTCCCGAAAATCCAAGATAGATTTTCGGGACGCCCATGCGTGGCCTCAAATAGCTGGCTGTCAACTCGCGCAGAGCCGCTCGCTCCAAGCGATCAGAACGGAATTTCGTCGTCGAGTTCGCGCGACGAACCGCCGCCACCCTTGTTGCCGCCGCCGCCGCGATTGAGACTCTCGCCCGGGCCGGACTGGCCGAAATCGGAACCGCGGCTGCTGTCGCCACCGGCATAGCTGCCGACCTGACCGCCCTCGCCCTGCCCGCGTGCGTCGAGCATCTGCAGTTCCCCACGGAATTTCTGCAGCACGATTTCGGTCGTGTAGCGGTCATTGCCGGTCTGGTCCTGCCATTTGCGCGTCTGCAACTGGCCCTCGACATAAACCTTCGCACCCTTCTTCAGATACTGCTCGGCGACCTTGGCGAGCTGCTCGTTGAAGATCACGACATTGTGCCACTCGGTCTTTTCCTTGCGCTCGCCGGAAGTCTTGTCGCGCCAGCTTTCCGACGTGGCGACGCGGATATTGACGACCGGCTCACCCGAATTCAAACGGCGGATTTCCGGGTCCGCCCCGAGATTGCCCACCAGAATGACCTTGTTGACGCTACCCGCCATGATACTTCTCCGCGCTCATCCGAAACAATTTTTTCTCGCTCTCACCTTATAGACTGCGGACATTCCCCGCCTGCCGTGGCTGGCTTTTCCCACAAGGTTTTTGTTCTCTTTTCGTTCTATAACCATCAATCCGTTTTGTCAAGGAATGTCAGCAATCGATGGGTTCCGCCGTACCGTTCCATATGGGCGCGAAAAGACTGCTTGCCAAATCAATAAGCGTAGACTTATGCTTCCGGCATGATCGAAGCCGAGATTTTTCGAGCGCTTGCCGACCCGACGCGCCGCGCCGTCTATGAACGGCTCGCCGCCGGCGAGATGACGGTATCGGAACTGCGCAGCGGCCTGAGCGTGTCGCAACCGGCCGTGTCGCAGCATCTCGCAGTGCTGCGCGGCGCCGGCCTGGTAGCCGAGCGGCGAGCCGGCCGCAACGCCTATTATCGCGCCGATCCGCAAGGGCTTGACCCACTGCTCGGCTGGATCGAGCGCTACCGTGCGTTCTGGCCCGAGCGTATCGAACGGCTCAAGGCGGTTTTGAAGGATATGGACCAATGACGGCAAAACAGCATTCAGACATGACGGCAGATTCTATCGAGTTCGAGTGCGAGCTTCCAGAGCCGCCGGAAAAAGTGTGGCGGGCGCTCACTGTGCCGGACCTGCTCGCGGCCTGGATGATGCCGAACGACATCAAGCCGGAGATCGGCGGCCGCTTTGCCTTTGCCAGGCCGGATGCACCGATCGAGTGCGAAATCCTCGACGCCGAGCCCGAACGCCTGCTGCGTTACTCCTGGCGGGAGCGGCCGGCGCCTGGCAATACAGCGCATCCGCTCACCAGCCCGCTGGACAGTATCGTCACCTTCACGCTCGACCGCACTGTGTCGGGCGGCACCCATCTGCGCATCGTCCACGACGGATTTGCACGAGTAGCCACGCCTGCCGTTGCCGGCGCCGGTTGCAGGCTTTCGTTCGACGCACACAACCCGAGACAGACCATAGCCGCAAACACGCCTCGCCTCTCCCTGCGCGCGGCCTGAGCGGCACAACGGAGAAAAGCGATGAGCGGTTTTGCCAATCTGGTGCCGATGGTGATCGAGCAGTCGAGCCGCGGCGAACGCGCCTTCGACATTTTTTCGCGGCTGCTGCGCGAGCGCATCGTCTTCATCAACGGTCCGATCGACGACAATGTGTCGGCGCTGGTCTGTGCCCAGCTCCTGTCGCTGGAATCCGACAATCCCGATAAGGAGATTTCCCTCTACATCAATTCGCCGGGCGGCGTGGTGACCAGCGGTTTCGCCATCTACGACACGATGCAGTATATAAGCAGTCCGGTATCCACCGTCTGCATGGGCTTTGCCGCCTCGATGGCCTCGTTCCTGCTGATGGCCGGCACACCGGGGCGACGCATCGCGCTGCCCAACGCCAGCATCCTGCTGCACCAGCCGTCAGGCGGTTTCCAGGGCCAGGCCTCCGACATCCAGCGCCACGCCGAAGGCATCCTCAGGACCAAGCGGCGCATGACCGAGCTTTACGCGCACCACTGTGGTCGCACGTTCGAAGAAGTCGAACGCACGCTCGACCGCGATCATTTCATGACCGCCGCGGAGGCAAAGACATGGGGCCTTGTCGACCATGTTTTTGACACGCGTAAGAGAGCGGCGTGAAAGGGTAGCCGGCTCATAAGCAACGTCGGTCAGCCGTTCGGCCAGTTGATCGCCACCGGTCTGGCTTCGGCCAGAGTGCGGCGATACAGTCCGCCGATGTCTGAGATCTCACGCATTTGCTTGAATCGGCTGATTATCGGTATCGCCGTCGCGGCGATGACCTCCGGCGCGGCGTTCGCCGAAGACAGTTCACCGCCTTCGCAGAACGGCACGCTGCCCGGTGTGACCAACGACTATCGCATCGCCAAGCCGGCTGCCGAACCGCCAGTTCAAGATCGGCGATACCGATGTCAGGATTTCCGGCAGCATAACCTTCGATGTCGGCGCGGGCTCGATGAAGGCCCCCGGTGATAGGACACCTCCATCGGCCTTCATCGCTGCCACAATCTCAAGGCGCTCGTGCGCCTGCGGCTCTGAAACGAACAGCCCCGCCGCTGCTTCCGCAAACGGTCGGGGCTTTTTTTGGATCTGAAATCCAAACTCGCCGGGAGTACACTGCCGGCTTTTGATTTCGGATGCTTCGCGGCATTCAGCCGACGATCCGACTAGTAGTCTCTGATTTTAATGGGATCGGCAGGTCACGGTTTGTCGGGCGGCGCAAAACGCCTAGCCCTGGCACTTATGCCTGCCGCGGCTCCAGCGACACGTGGAGCCTCAAGGAACTGTCCGGTGGAGTCATTCCTCTGCTCTCCTTTTCTGTCCATTGCGACTGGTGTCGTCCGAAGCGCATATCGCAAAGCCTGCGGCGTCTCGCAGGCCGCCTTGGGGCGGCGAGGCCATCGAAAGACGGTCGGCTTCGGTGACGTTCGGAGTCTGCCCCCCTGAGCCCGAGACGTCAACAGTTGGATAGCCGATTTACCAAAAACGTGATCGCTTGTGTGGCGAATCCGAAATTTGCATCCGTTTTGAGCAGCGCGACGTCGGCTGTGGATTACATGAACGCATTTGTCAGGAGCGTGTTCGGCCTTTGTTCTTTCCGCTTGCTCGCCCGCGCGAAAGACGGTTAAAGGCTTGGTCGAGAGTTCTCTCGAAACGGTGGCGAAATTACCTACATAGGGGATGGCCGGGACAACCCGCCATCCCACGAGATTCCAGATCTGAGGCGGCGACCGGCGATGGCCGACCATAAATATCTTTCCATTCGCGGGGCGCGCGAACACAATCTGAAGAATGTCGATCTCGACCTGCCGCGTGACAGCCTGATCGTCATGACCGGGCTGTCGGGGTCAGGCAAGTCGTCGCTCGCCTTCGACACCATCTATGCCGAGGGCCAGCGCCGCTACGTCGAGAGCCTGTCGGCCTATGCGCGGCAGTTCCTCGAAATGATGCAGAAGCCTGATGTCGACCAGATCGACGGCTTGTCGCCGGCCATCTCCATCGAGCAGAAGACCACGTCGAAGAACCCGCGCTCGACGGTTGGCACCGTCACCGAGATCTACGACTATATGCGGCTGCTGTTCGCGCGCGTCGGCATCCCCTATTCGCCGGCCACCGGCCTGCCGATCGAGAGCCAGACGGTGTCGCAGATGGTCGACCGCGTGCTGGCGGTCGAGGAAGGCACGCGTCTGTTCATCCTGGCGCCGATGGTGCGAGGCCGCAAAGGCGAATACCGCAAGGAACTGCTGGAGCTGCAGAAAAAGGGTTTTCAGCGCGTCAAGGTCGACGGTGTCTTTTACGAAATCGCCGACGTGCCGGCGCTGGACAAGAAGTACAAGCATGACCTCGACGTCGTCGTCGACCGCATCGTCGTGCGCGGCGATCTGGCGACGCGGCTTGCCGATTCCATCGAGACCGCGCTGAAGCTCGCCGACGGGCTGGCAGTGGCCGAATTCGCCGACCGGCCGCTCGACGCCAGCCAGACCGGCGAGGATTCGGTCAACAAATCGAAGAATGAGACGCATGAGCGCATCCTGTTCTCCGAAAAATTCGCCTGCCCGGTGTCAGGCTTCACCATTCCCGAGATCGAGCCCAGGCTGTTTTCCTTCAACAACCCGTTCGGCGCCTGCCCGACCTGCGACGGCCTCGGCAGCCAGCGCGCCATCGACGCCAGCCTGATCGTGCCCGACGACAATCTGTCGCTGCGCGCCGGCGCCGTCAGCCCATGGGCGAAATCGACCTCACCCTATTACGTGCAGACGCTCGAGGCGCTGGGCAAGGCTTATGGCTTCAAACTAGGGGACAAGTTCCGGGACCTGACCGAAGAGGCAAAGCGAGCCATCCTGCACGGCACCGGCGAGCGCGAGGTCACTTTCCAGTATGATGACGGGCTGCGCTCCTACCAGACGACAAAGACCTTCGAAGGCGTGATCCCCAATCTCGAACGGCGGTGGAAGGAAACCGAATCTGCCTGGATGCGCGAGGAGATCGAGCGCTTCATGTCGGCCACACCTTGCCCGGCCTGCCGCGGCTACCGGCTGAAGCCGGAAGCGCTGGCGGTGAAGATTGCCGGCAAGCACATCGGCGAGGTCACCGAGCTGTCGATCCGCAAGGCCGACCAATGGTTCACCGAGCTGCCCGCCGCACTCAGCGACAAGCAGAACGAGATCGCGGTGCGCGTGCTCAAGGAAATCCGCGAGCGGCTGCGCTTCCTCAACGATGTCGGGCTCGACTACCTGACGCTGTCGCGCAATTCCGGCACGCTGTCGGGCGGCGAGAGCCAGCGCATTCGGCTGGCCTCGCAGATCGGCTCCGGCCTCACCGGCGTGCTCTATGTGCTGGACGAGCCGTCGATCGGCCTGCACCAGCGCGACAATGCGCGCCTGCTCGACACGCTGAAGCATTTGCGCGACATCGGCAACACGGTGATCGTCGTCGAGCATGACGAAGACGCCATCCTGCATGCCGATTATGTCGTCGATATCGGCCCGGCCGCCGGCATCCACGGCGGCCACATCATCGCGCAGGGAACGCCGCAGCAGATCATGGCCAGCCCCGCCTCGATCACCGGCAAATATTTGTCCGGCGAGCTCGAAGTGGCAACGCCGGCGGTGCGGCGCGAGGCCAAGAAGAACCGGCGCCTGAAGATCGTCGGCGCGCGCGGCAACAATCTGAAGAACGTTACCGCCGAAATCCCGCTCGGCACCTTCACCGCCGTCACCGGCGTCTCCGGCGGCGGCAAGTCGACCTTCCTGATCGAGACCTTGTTCAAGGCGGCGTCGCGCCGCATCATGGGCTCGCGCGAGCACCCGGCCGAGCACGACCGCATCGAGGGCCTCGAATTCCTCGACAAGGTCATTGATATCGACCAGTCGCCGATCGGACGGACGCCGCGCTCCAATCCCGCCACCTATACCGGCGCCTTCACGCCGATCCGCGACTGGTTCGCCGGCCTGCCGGAGTCCAAGGCGCGCGGCTATCAGCCAGGCCGCTTCTCGTTCAACGTCAAGGGCGGTCGCTGCGAAGCCTGCCAGGGCGACGGCGTCATCAAGATCGAGATGCACTTTTTGCCCGACGTCTATGTCACCTGCGACGTATGTCACGGCAAGCGCTACAACAGAGAGACGCTCGACGTTCTGTTCAAGGGCAAGTCGATTGCCGACGTGCTCGACATGACGGTCGAGGAAGGCGTCGATTTCTTCGCCGCCGTGCCCGGCGTGCGCGACAAGCTGGAGACGCTGAAGCAGGTCGGCCTCGGCTACATCCATGTCGGCCAGCAGGCGACGACTTTGTCGGGCGGCGAGGCGCAGCGCATCAAGCTGGCCAAGGAACTGTCGCGCAAGGCGACCGGCAAGACGCTCTACATCCTCGACGAGCCGACCACCGGCCTGCATTTCCACGATGTCGCCAAGCTCTTAGAAGTGCTGCACGAGCTGGTCGATCAGGGCAACACGGTGGTCGTCATCGAGCACAATCTCGAGGTGATAAAAACCGCGGACTGGGTGCTCGACCTCGGTCCCGAGGGCGGCGACGGCGGCGGCGAGTTGGTGGCCTCAGGCACGCCGGAGGATATCGTCCGCGAAAAACGCAGCTACACCGGCCAGTTCCTTAGGGAACTTTTGGAGCGGCGCCCCGGAGGCAAGCGCGAAGCGGCGGAGTGAGCGAAGACTGGCTGGCGTTTGGAAAATCCTCAAATAAGGATCAGAAGAGCGCTTGCCGGTGATCTTGATGCTGTCGTCCGGCTGACGCAAGCCGCCTATGCACCCTACGCCCAATCCGCATTTCGACATGGCTAAAGCTGTCGAAACGCTCGCTACGGCCTGATCCATTTCAACCCGGGAGGACGACTGTGACTCAATCTGGAACAATCCGCGCCGGCATGGGCGGCTGGACCTTCGAGCCCTGGGACAAGTCTTTCTACCCCGACAAGTTGTCCAAGGCGAAGCAACTGCACTACGCGACCCGGCAGGTGCCGAGTATCGAGGTCAACGGCACCTTTTATTCGAGCTTCAAGGAGCCGACCTTCGTCAAATGGGCAAACGAGGCGCCGGACGGTTTTGTCTATTCGCTGAAAGGCAACCGTTTCGTCACCAACCGCCGCGTGCTCGGTGAGGCCGGCGAGTCGATGACGCGTTTCCTGGGATCGGGCGTCGCCGCGCTCGGCGACAAGCTCGGGCCGATCCTGTGGCAGTTCGCGCCAACCAAAAAATTCGACCCGGACGATTTCGAGGCTTTCCTCAAGCTGTTGCCTGAAAAGCAGGACGGCGTTGCGCTGCGCCATGCGGTCGAGGTGCGCAACGACAGCTTCGTCGTGCCGGAATTCGCCGCCCTGGCGCGCCAATACAAGGTCGCGATCGTCTACGCCGACCACACCAAATATCCAGCGATCGCCGACGTCACCGGCGATTTCATTTATGCCCGGCTGCAGACCGGCAGCGACGACAATCCCGACTGCTACACGCCAACTGCGCTCGACGAATGGGCGGCCCGGGCGAAGAGCTGGGCGCAGGGCAAGGCGCCGGCCGACCTGCCGCGCGCCGATCCCTCAACCGAAGCACCGGTCAAACCGCGTGATGTGTTCGTCTACTTCATTACCGAAGGCAAGGCCCGCGCGCCGTTCGGCGCCATGGCGCTGATGAAGCGCGTCACAGGCTGACGTTGACGGCACAGCGCATCCACCCCTTCGGTCATGCCGCCACCACGACTTCGTTGTAGGCATCGAGATCGACGAAGAACACCTTGGTGAGCTCCGCGATCAGTTGGTCGTGGTCGTATCCTTGCGATTTCAAAATATCGATGGCGGTCATGATGTCGAAGCGCTCGGTAAGCCGTCGTTTCTGGTAGTCCTCGACGTAACGTTCCATCGGCTGCCCTGGCCCAAGTGCCCCAAATGCGTTTGAACAACGATCAGATCGCAGGAGGAGGCTGCTTGCACGAAACGTGCCGGCTGAGCCTGCGCCTGATCTGTCGACGTGACTGATACGGAAAGCGGCCGACTCAACAAGGCCAAGTATAGCCTAGCACGCAATCTTCAGCGCGCCAGAGTTGCACACGGTGTCGTTGAAGAAAAACTGAGCAGATCTCGCGACTTCGTCATCCTTGGGCGCAGCGACGCGAAGCGGAGCGAAGACCCAAGGATCCATGCCGTAACTTCAGAGCGTCGCCACGGGGCAGAATCCAGGATACTGTACGCTGGAAACGGCTTCTGTTCTTGACCGCTGCACTCTTTGGCTGACTGCACGGCATGGATCCTGGGGTGTGCGCCGCGTCGCTTTGCTCCTTGCTTCGCCCCAGGATGACGATGGGATGAACCCTACACCGTAAGAAATTTCCTCACATCCGCCCGGTCGAGATCCTCGGCCGGGCCGGTGTGGACGATCAGGCCGCGGTCCATGATGTTGACCTCGTCGGCCAATTCCCGGCAGAAATCGAGATACTGTTCGACCAGCAGCACGGCGATATCGGCCTGGTCGCGCAGATAGCGGATGGCGCGGCCGATATCCTTGATGATCGACGGCTGGATGCCCTCGGTCGGCTCGTCGAGCACCAGCAGTTTCGGCCGCATCACCAGTGCCCTGCCAATGGCAAGCTGCTGCTGCTGGCCGCCGGAAAGGTCGCCGCCCCTGCGGCCGAGCATCTGCTTCAGCACCGGGAACAATTCGAAGACGTGGCCGGGGATGTTGCGGTCGGCGCGCTTCAATGGCGCAAAGCCCGATTCGAGGTTTTCCCGCACGGTGAGCAGCGGGAAGATCTCCCTGCCCTGCGGCACGAATGCGATGCCCGACCGGGCGCGATCATACGCCGCGCTCCGGTCGAGCGCCTTCCCCTCGAAGGCAACGCTTCCGCTCGTCAGCCGGTGGTGGCCGACGATCGATCTCATCAAACTGGTTTTGCCGACGCCGTTGCGGCCGAGCACGCAGGTGATCTTGCCGGCTCCGGCCTTCAGCGAGACGCCACGCAGCGCCTGGGCGGCGCCGTAGTGCAGCGTGGCGTTGGAGACTTCGAGCATGGTCAGCGCCTTCTCCAGCGCCTGAAGAACGAAAGATCGAAATGATGGAACGGAACGCGCCAGACCATGATCATCTCCCCAGATAGACTTCGACGACACGTTCGTCGGCCGAAACGAAATCGAGCGAGCCTTCGGAAAGCACCGAGCCTTCGTGCAGGCAGGTGACCTTGGCGCCGAGCTCGCGCACGAAATGCATGTCGTGCTCGACGACGATGACCGAGTGGTCGCGGGCAATATCCCTGAGCAGCCGCGCAGTCTCCTCGGTCTCGGCGTCGGTCATGCCGGCGACCGGTTCGTCGACCAAAAGCAGTTTCGGATCCTGCGCCAAAAGCATGCCGATCTCGAGCCATTGCTTCTGGCCGTGGCTGAGATTGGCGGCGAGCTCGTCGCGCTTGTCACCGAGCCGGATGATGCCGAGGATGTCGTCGATCCGCCGCGCCTCCGCAGCCGAGCGGCGATGGAACAGTGCCGGGAAGATCGAGCGTGGGCCCTTCAGCGCCAGCATCAGGTTGTCCTCGATCGTGTGGCTTTCGAAGACCGTCGGCTTCTGGAATTTCCTGCCGATGCCCATCATGGCGATCTCGGCCTCGTCATGTTTCGTCAGGTCGACCTGCCCATCGAAGTAAACCTCGCCCGCGTCGGGGCGCGTCTTGCCAGTGACGATGTCCATCATCGTGGTCTTGCCGGCGCCGTTGGGACCGATGATCGCCCGCATCTCGCCCTTGTCGAGCACCAGCGACAAATTGTTGATGGCGCGAAAGCCGTCGAAGGAAACCGAGACGCCGTCGAGATAGAGGATGGTGTTGCTCTTCGACATTGCTCACTCCGCCGGCTGCGGTTCGGGGCCGGATGCGGACCAGTCGCCAGGCGTTCTCGCAGCCGAGCGAACGATCTTCGGCAGTGGCGGGACGTCAGGGTCGGTGCCGGCCTCCTCGGCAATCGAGGCTGCGCGCAGCGCCCTGGCATTGCCGCGCCAGGAATCCCACATGCCGACAATGCCCTTTGGCAGGAACAGCGTGACGGCGACGAACAGTCCGCCCAGCGCAAACAGCCAGAACGCCGGCAGCACGCCGGTGAACCAGGATTTGCCGGCATTGACCACGAGCGCGCCGATGATCGGCCCGACGATGGTGCCGCGCCCGCCGACGGCCGTCCATACCACGACCTCGATCGAATTGGACGGCTCGAACTCGCCCGGATTGATGATGCCGACCTGCGGCACGTAGAGCGCGCCGGCAATGCCGGCCATGACAGCCGACACGGTGAAGGCGAACAGTTTGACGTTTTCCGCGCGCCAGCCGAGAAAGCGCGTGCGGCTCTCGGCGTCGCGCACCGCCATCAGCAGCTTGCCGTATTTGGAACCGACGATCGCCCAGGTGACGAAGACGGCGAGGGCCAGCGTGACGGCGCTGGCCGCGAACAATGCCGAGCGTGTCGCATCGGCCTGCACGTTGTAGCCGAGAATATCCTTGAAATCGGTCAGGCCGTTGTTGCCGCCGAAACCCATGTCGTTGCGGAAAAACGCAAGCAGCAGCGCATAGGTCATCGCCTGGGTGATGATCGACAGATAGACGCCGGTGACGCGGCTGCGGAAGGCGAACCAGCCGAAGACGAAGGCGAGCAGGCCAGGCATCGCAAGAACCATGATCGCGGCAAACCAGAATTGGTCGAAACCGTACCAGAACCACGGCAATTCCCCATAATTCAGGAACACCATGAAGTCCGGCAGCAGCGGATTGCCGTAGACGCCGCGCGAGCCGATCTGGCGCATCAGATACATGCCCATCGCATAGCCGCCGAGCGCGAAGAAGGCGCCGTGGCCGAGCGAAAGGATGCCGCAATAGCCCCAGACGAGATCGAGCGCCAAGGCGAGCAGCGCGTAACAGAGATATTTCCCGGTGAGCGCGACGATATAGGACGGCACGTAGAACGCACTTGTCGGCGAGACCGCAAGATTGAGCAGCGGTACGACGATCGCAACCGCCAAAAGGACGAAGACCGTGATGGCGATGCGGCGGTCGGCGCCGGCAGCGAAGAAGCGTCCAGTGATCATGCTTCCACCGACCTGCCCTTCAGCGCGAACAGGCCGCGCGGGCGTTTCTGGATGAAGAGGATGATGAGGACCAGGGCGACGATCTTGCCGAGGACTGCCCCGGCGTAGGGTTCGAGGAACTTGTTGACGATGCCAAGCGAGAAGGCGCCGACCAGCGTGCCCCAGAGATTGCCGACGCCGCCGAAGACGACGACCATGAAGCTGTCGATGATGTAGCCGCGGCCGAGATTGGGCGAGACATTGTCGATCTGGCTGAGCGCGACGCCGGCGATGCCGGCTATACCGGATCCCAATGCAAAGGTCAGCGCATCGACCCATGGCGTCCTGATGCCCATCGATGCGGCCATGCGGCGGTTGGCGGTGACGGCGCGCATCTGCAGGCCCCAAGGCGTGCGCTTCATCACATAAAGCAGCACCGCGAACACGCCAAGCGCGAATACCAGTATCCAGAGCCGGTTCCAGGTCACGGCAAGCTGGCCGATATCGAACGAACCGGACATCCATGACGGGTTGCCGACTTCCTGGTTCGTCGGCCCGAAGATGGTGCGCACGGCCTGCTGCAGGATCAGCGAAACACCCCATGTCGCCAGCAGCGTCTCCAGCGGCCGGCCGTAGAGGAAACGGATAACGCCGCGTTCGATGGCAAGGCCGACAAGCGCCGCGACCAGGAAAGCGAGCGGCAGTGCGATGACTAGCGACCAGTCGAACAGGCCGGGAAAGGAATTGCGGATCACCTCCTGCACGACAAAGGTGGTGTAAGCGCCGAGCATGACCATTTCGCCATGCGCCATGTTGATGACGCCCATGACGCCGAAGGTGATGGCAAGGCCGATCGCCGCCAGCAGCAGCACCGATCCGAGCGAAATGCCGTACCAGATGTTCTGGCCCGCATCCCACAGCGCCAGCGTCGAATTGATGTTGGCGATCGCCGCCGTCGCCGCGTCCTTGACCGCGCCTTCGGAATTGGCCTCGACGGCGGTGAGCAGGGACAGGGCGTTGCGATCGCCGCGCCCGCCAATCAGGGCGACCGCCGCCAGTTTGTCGGTCTCCGGCCTGTCGGACACCAGAACCGATGCGGCGCGGGCCTGTTCGAGCAGCGCTTTGACGCTTGCCACGCTCTCGCTGGCGATTGCGGCATCGAGCGGCTCGATGTTTGTCGCGTCGGGCGTCCTGAACATGGTGTCGGCGGCGGCAATGCGCGCGGCCGGATCATTTGCGCCGAGCGTCAGCGTGCCCAGCGCATCGCGGATGGCGCGGCGCAGCGTGTTGTTGACCTTGATCTTGGTGATCTCGCTTTTGGCCGCGTCACCGGATTTTTCACCGCTCAGCGGGTCGAGCAGCTCAACGCTGCCGCCAGCTGCCTTGCCGATGAAAACCAGCGAATCGGCCTTGCGGACGTAAAGATCGCCCTCGGCAAGCGCGCCAAGCGGACGTTCGACGGCAGTATCACCGGTAGCCGCCAGCTCGCGCACGACAGCTTCGGTGGCCGAGAAATTCGAGGCAGTGGCAAATTTGGCAATGATGGCGCGCAGATCCGCTTCGGCAGCGTTCGACGGCGACAGCATCCCCAGGAGGAGCAGCAGCGTCAGGCCGATCGCGCGGGTAAGGATCATCGATTTCTGCGATTCTTGAGGGTTGAAACTTCGCGTCCGGGCGAACTGGAGGAGAGGACGAGTTCGCCCGGACGCGTCGCGGTCCAGGTCGTGGAGAAATCCACGACCGTCAGACCCGGGAGGATCAGTTGGTTCCCTTGCCGCCGCATTTGCCGGTGGCGACATTAAAATTGCCGCAGGACAGAGGCGCGCGCCAATCGGAAATCAGGTCCTTCGAATCGGCCAGATAGTCGGACCACTCGTCGCCCATCACCAAGTCAGGCGTCTGCGAGACGGTCTCGAACTGGCCATCGGCCTGGATTTCGCCGATCAGCACCGGCTTGGTGATGTGATGGTTCGGCATCATCGTCGAATAGCCACCGGTCAGGTTCGGCACCGAGACGCCGATCACGGCGTCGATGACCTTGTCAGGATCGGTGGTGCCGGCCTTCTCGACCGCCTTCACCCACATGTTGAAGCCAACATAATGGGCTTCCATCGGGTCGTTGGTGGTGCGCTTGTCGCTCTTGATGAACTTGTGCCAGTCGGCGATGAACTTGGCGTTCTCGGGCGTATCGATGCTCTGAAAATAGTTCCAGGCGGCGAGATGACCGACGAGCGGCGCGGTATCGAGACCGGCAAGCTCTTCCTCGCCGACCGAGAAGGCCATGACCGGGATATCCTCGGCCTTGATGCCCTGGTTGCCAAGCTCCTTGTAGAACGGCACGTTGGCGTCGCCGTTGACCGTCGAGACGACGGCGGTCTTCTTGCCGGCGGAGCCGAACTTCTTGATCGCCGCGACTTCGGTCTGCCAATCCGAGAAGCCGAACGGCGTGTAGTTGACCATGATGTCTTCGGCAGCGACGCCCTTGGCTTTCAGATAGGCTTCGAGGATCTTGTTGGTGGTGCGCGGATAGACGTAGTCGGTGCCTTCAAGCACCCAGCGCTTCACCGAACCGCCGTCCTCGCTCATCAGATAGTCGACAGCCGGAATTGCCTGCTGGTTCGGCGCCGCGCCGGTGTAGAACACGTTGCGCTCGCTCTCCTCGCCCTCATACTGGACGGGGTAGAACAGGATGTTGTCGAGTTCGCTGAACACCGGCAGCACCGACTTGCGCGACACCGAGGTCCAGCACCCGAACACCGCCGCGACCTTGTCCTTGGAGATCAGCTCGCGCGCCTTTTCGGCGAACAGCGGCCAGTTCGAAGCCGGATCGACGACGACCGCTTCGAGTTTCTTGCCGAGCAGGCCGCCCTTTGCATTCTGCTCTTCGATGAGCATCAGCATGGCGTCCTTCAGCGTCGTCTCCGAAATCGCCATGGTCCCCGACAGCGAGTGGAGGATACCCACCTTGATCGTGTCGTCAGCCGCCCTGGCCGGGACGCTCATCAGCAGGCCGGCCGTGACCGCGCCTGCCGAAAACATTTTTGTTATTGTCGAGAAACTGCCCCGCATATTTCAAAACTCCCTGACTGGTTGATCGCATCGCGAACAGACCATGCAACGGCTGTGCCAACCGCAGGAGCAAAATCAAGTGGGTCTGGATTTCCTAGCCCTATCAGCCGGTTAATATATTAGCCGCCAAAGATAAGCGCCGCTGCCAGTGCTCTGCTTGAGAAAAGGTCCCCCGCTATCGCCCAATTTTTGATCACTCGCGAATTAATGCATGAATTTTGAGCAAAAGACGGCGAACCGTTGCGGCGCTGCAGGAAAATGGGGCAAGATCGATCTTCAAAAGAGCGATCGCATGACCTCCAGGATTTCTCGCATTTTCAGCACCATGCTTCTGGTTGCGGCAACCGGCAGCACCCGCGCCGACTTCACCGATGGCAAATTGCCGGACGGCACCTATCACTGCGAAGTCTATCTGCTTGGCATGTTCCTCAGCCTTGGCGACATCACCGTCAAGGGCAATGTCTATAGCGGCCCGGTGAGCTTCGGAACCGCCCGGCAGGGCTACAACTATCAGATGAATGCAAATGGCGAGATCACCTGGTTGGGCCCGTTGGGCGGCTACACGACCGGCGGCAACTCGATCTCGCTCACGCAAGCCACCCTGGACGGCCAAACCAGCCCGTCCTTCGACATCATCATGAAGCAGCCTGACGGCGCCTTCACCGCCTCGACCTGCACGAAGCGGTGAACGGCCGACAAGAAAGAGGCGCGAAACCTTGTGAGGTTCCGCGCCAGCAGGCAGTCGGGAGGCTATGGCTAAATGCTTTTGGCCGACATTTGTCCGGCAATGTACTCGGCCTGACGGATCGCCAGCGACACGATCGTCAATGTCGGATTTTCAGCCCCGCCCGTGGTGAACTGGCTGCCATCCGACACGAACAGGTTCTTGATATCGTGCGCCTGGCCATGCTTGTTGACGACGCCGTCGGCCGCCTTCTCGCTCATCCGATTGGTGCCGAGATTGTGGGTCGACGGATAGGGTGGCGTCGGGAAGGTCCGCGTCGCCCCGACCGCCTCGTAGAGCGCCGAGCCCTGTTTGTAGGCGTGGTTGCGCATCGCCGTGTCGTTGGCATGGTCGTCGAAATGGACGTCCGCCACCGGCATGCCGTGCGCGTCCTTCATATCGGCATGCAGCGTGATGCGGTTTTCCTCGCGCGGCATGTCCTCGCCGACGATCCACATGCCGGCCATGTGGTCGTAGTGGTCGAGCGCCGTGGTGAAGGAACGCCCCCAGCCGCCGGGATTGAGGAAGGCGGCCATGAACGGCAGGCCGAGCGACAGCGTCTCGAGTTCGTAGCCGCCGACGAAGCCGCGCGAGGGATCGTTGCGGGCCTCATCGCGGATGATACCGGCCATGGTGGTGCCGCGATACATATGCACCGGCTTGTCGAAGATGCCGTAGACCGAGCCGGTGGTGTGGCGCATGTAGTTCTTGCCGACCTGCCCCGACGAATTGGCAAGGCCGTCGGGAAACTGGCTCGATGCCGAATTGAGCAGCAGTCGCGGGCTCTCGATCGAATTTCCGGCGACCGCGACGATGCGGGCCTTCTGTTCCCTCAGTCTGCCGTCCTTGTCGGCATAGAGGACCCCGGTTACCTTGCCCGACGCATCGTGGTTGATCTTGATGGCCATGGCATTCGGCCTGACCTCGAGATGGCCGGTCGCCTCGCCCTTGGGAATTTCGCTGTAGAGCGTCGACCATTTGGCGCCCCATTTGCAACCCTGGAAGCAGAAGCCGGTCTGCTGGCAGGCATTGCGGTCGTCGCGCGGCTCGGAATTGATTGCCATCCGGCCGGTGTGGCACTCCTTGTAGCCGAGCTTGTCGGCGCCGGCCTTCATCACCTTGAAGTTGTTGTTGCCGGGAAGGCCCGGGATGTTGCTGGTGAGCGTCACGCCTAGCTTGTCTTCGGCCTTTGCGTAGTAGGGCTCGAGCTCGGCAAGCGTGATCGGCCAGTCGAGCAGGTTCGCGCCTTCCAGTTTTCCGTAGGTCGAAAGCGTTTTGAATTCGTGCTCCTGAAAGCGCAGCGAGGCGCCTGCCCAGTGCGTGGTCGAGCCGCCGACCGCCTTGACGATCCACGCCGGCAGGTTGGGGAAATCCTTCGCCACCCGCCAGTCGCCCGAGGTCGTGCGCTTGTCCGTCCAGGCGAGTTGGGCGAATGAATCCCACTCGTCATTGATGAAATCCTCGTATTCGTGACGGGCGCCCGCCTCCAGCATGACGACATCGACGCCCTTCTGCGCAAGTTCATTGCCGAGCGTGCCGCCGCCGGCGCCCGAGCCGATGATGACGACCACGCCGTCGTTGTTGAGATCAAATGGTGCTGCCATGGTTTCCTCCCATGATGTCTGTTGTGTGCGGTTGCGACGACGGGGCTCAGAGCCACTCGATGTCGTCGAACCCGCGCGCCATGTAGCCGCCCTTGGAGTAGGATTCGCCCTCGTAGCCGAAGATCGGCCAGACCTCCTTCTGGTTGTAGAGGCCGACGACAAGCCCGCCGCGGACGGCCTGGAAGAACGGCGTGTCCTCGATATCCCTGAGCACCGCAACGCGCTGCTCCTCCCAGCCGAGACCGGTGTAGCCGTCCTTGCCCGATTTCAAGTCGAGATCGGCGATACCCTTTTCGATAAGGTCCTTGTGGGCAGGGTCCTTGCCGGCCTGCTCATCGTGCGCCTTGACGGCGATTGCGTAATATTTGTCAGGCACTTGGTCGTGCGGGTAGATGTCGCGCGCCATCTGGATCAGGGTCGCCATGGTTTCGGGCTTGAGCGCGGATGTTTCGAGACCCCAGGCATGTTCCGGGCTGATGACGGCACTGCCTGAAATGACCAGCAGCGCGCCGACACCGCCGCGCTTCAGTAGCTCGCGGCGCGATAGAACTGGCTTCGTTTCATGGACCGGCTTGCTCTCATAAATTGTGACCAATTGTTCCTCCCTTGCTTGCTGTCTGCACCCGAAGGTGCCCTGGCTGGCGCCGCGCTGGCCGGCGCGGCCGAGTATCTCCTATTTGAACCGGCCCTGACGCTGCAGCACCTCGATCTTGTAGCCATCGGGATCCTCGATGAAGAAGAAGCGTGCGAGCAGCGCTCCGTCGCGGTTGAACTCGACGATGTTCTTCGGGTTCAGGCCAAGCGCGCCGAGCCGGTCATGCTCGCTGTCCAGATCGGCGACCGAAACCGCGAGGTGGCCGTAGCCGTCGCCGAGCGCATAAGGCTCCTGGCGGCCCTTGTTGACGGTGAGCTCGACCTCGAGCTCCGCCTCGGCATTGCTCAGATATACGAGCGTAAAGGTTTCGAAATCGAGCCGTTCGGCGACGTCCAGTCCAAACGCTTTTCGGTAGAAGTCGACGGACCGGGCCTCGTCGAGAACCCGGATCATGGTGTGGATCGCCTTCGCCAAATGACACTCCGTGCGGTAAGCGCGATGTGCGCGTCGGCGTGATTATGCGCGGGTTGCGGCAAACGTGGTGGCAGCCGATTACCACGCGCTAATCTAACGACCGGGAAAACCGCTTAAGGACGAAAGTCCGATTGCTGTTTTCCGCTTTCCAGCTGAAGATAATTGGCCACGACAAGGCACTGCCAAAGGCGCGAATCACTGCTGATTGCGCCCAAAATCAATAAGAACGGCCAGATCAATAAGAACGGGAGGTAACGATGTGCAGGGTTTTTGCCGGGCAGGATCCGGAGGGCTACCGGCAGATCAACCGGTCGATTCGTATCGACGGGCATTCGACCAGCATCCAGCTCGAGGCGACGTTCTGGGCATTGCTCGACGAGATCGCCGACAGCCAGGGCCTGACGACGCCGAAATTCATCTCGAAGCTTTATGACGAGGCCATCGAGATCAATGGCCAGATCCCGAACTTCGCCTCGATGCTGCGCACGACCTGTGCTCTCTATCTGCGCGGCCATCGGCCCGGCATCGAAGAACACACGGCGCCGAAGCGGCAGGCAGCTTAACTTTCGATCGCGACATCGAGCGCCAGGCGGGTCATATCGGTGAAGAGCGCCTGGCGTTCGGAATAATCGGTTTGCTCGCCGGTCACCACATTGTCGACGACAGTCAGCATCGACAAGGCCCTGGCGCCGAAATGCGCGGCGATGCGATAGAGCGCGCTGGTCTCCATATCCACGGCCAACGCGCCCTGTGCCTGCGCTTCGGCGAAGCGGTCGCGCCCCTTGGGGTGATAGAATATGTCGCTGCAGATGGTCAGTCCGGCCTGATGCTCGATGCCGATTTCGGCAGCCCGGGCCAGGGCTTGGGAAACCAGATCCGGATCGGGTCCGGCATCAGCACCATAAAGCCCAAAAACCTGGCCGCTCTCGGCACTTTCACCCCGCACCGCTTGCGAGATCACTAAACTGCGCAGTTTGACTGCGGCAGTCAGGGCACCACAGGTACCGGTGCGGATCAGTGTCCTCACGCCATGGAAGTCCAGCAATTCATGGGCGTAGATCAGGAATGACGAGACGCCGATGCCGGTGGACTGGATGCTGACGGGCTTGCCGCGAAACAAGCCGGTAAAGCCGAGGGCCTGCCTTCGACGGTTGACGCAGCGCGGCGCCTCGAGAAACGTTTCCGCCATCCATTCGGCACGCTGCGGATCGCCCGGCAACAGCACTGTTGCCGCATAATCACCCTTGCCTGCCTCGTTGTGCGGCGTCACGGCACGCTCCCCCAAAACCCGCCGTCTGTTTGGCCCCATAATCATGGCAGTCTCACGCCATTTCGCAAGTGCGAATTAGTGAACCCTAAGATTCCAGCACGTCCTTGACGATTGTGGCCAGTTGCTTGAGCGAAAACGGCTTCGGCAGGAAACCGAAATGCGCGTCTGCCGGCAGATTCTTGGCGAACGCGTCCTCCGCGTAGCCGGAAACGAAGACGAATTTGATGTCCGGCTGCCGCTTGCGCAATTCGCCAAGCAGCGTCGGCCCATCCATTTCCGGCATCACCACATCGGAAACGACAATGTCGACCTTGCCGCCGAGCGCCTCGAAGATTTCCAGCGCCTCGACGCCCGAGGACGCTTCGTGGACGGTGTAACCGCGCGACGTCAGCGCCCGCATGCCGCCCATGCGCACGGCATCCTCGTCCTCGACGAGCAGCACCGTGGCCGAACCTGACAGGTCCTTGGCTGCGTCGGCGACCTTTGCCGGTGCAGCCGGCGCCTCGCCGGGCTCGCCTGCCGTTCGCGCCTCTGCAATGTAGCGCGGCAGGAAGATGCGGAACACCGATCCCTTGCCGACCTCGGAATCGCAGAAGATGAAGCCGCCTGTCTGCTTGATGATGCCATAGACCATCGACAGGCCGAGGCCGGTGCCCTTGCCGACCTCCTTGGTGGTGAAGAAGGGTTCGAAAATCTTCTTGAGCACTTCGGGGGCGATGCCGCTGCCTGTGTCTTCAACTTCGACCACCACATAATCGGCAGGCGCAAGTTCGCGGTAGGGAAGGCTCTTGCTCTCCTGTGTGGTCACGTTGCGGGTGCGCACGGTGAGCTCGCCGCCGTTCGGCATCGCGTCGCGCGCATTGACCGCCAGATTGACCACCACCTGCTCGAACTGCCCGATGTCGACCTTCACCGGCCACAGATCGCGGCCATGATCGACCTTCAGCTTGATGTCGTTGCCGACCAGACGGGCCAGCAGCATCCGCAGATCGGCAAGCACGTCGGTCAGGTTGAGCACCTCCGGCCGCAGCGTCTGCTTGCGCGAGAAGGCCAGAAGCTGCCGCACCAGCGAGGCCGCCCGGTTGGCGTTCTGCTTGATGTTCATGATGTCGGGGAAGGACGGGTCCGACGGGCGGTGATTGGTCAACAACAGGTCCGACGCCATGATGATGGCGGTCAGCACATTGTTGAAGTCGTGTGCGATGCCACCGGCAAGCTGGCCGACCGCCTGCATCTTCTGGCTTTGCGCCATCTGGCCCTCGAGCGCCTTCTGCTCGGTGGTCTCGACGGCGTAGACGATGGCCGATTCTTCGGCGCCCTCGCCGGTGCCGTCGGCAACCGCGTTGACGTAGAAGCGCATGTGCCGTTCTTCATTGCCGGGCAGCAGCGTATCGATCGGTTCGATATCGGCCTGCCGTTGTCGCGCTTTTTCGAACGCCGCGGCAAAGGCGGGGCGGTCACGCTCATGGATCACAGTGTCCAGCCGCACGCGCCGATCGACCGCGTCCCCGTCGACGACGGAGGAAAACAGCGACAGGAAAGGCGCGTTGGTGCGCAGGATGCGCCCGCGGTTGTCGACGGCCGCTATTGCCATCGGCGTCGAATTGAAGAAGCGGGTGAAGCGGATCTCCGAGGCGCGCAGATCGGCGGAAGCGTCCTCGCCTTGCGTCCGGTTGAGCACGATGGTGCGCGTCGGACCGTTGGCGCCCTCGCGGCTGGCCGAAACCCGATGCATGAAACGCACGGGCAGCGCCTCGCCCTTCACTGTCGTCAGATCGAGATCGATGACCGCATTGCGGGTGGTGCCGGGATCGGCCTTGACCGAGCGGACCAGCGCCATGCCGTCGCCGGCGACGATCTCCGCAAGCGTGACGGCACCAGGCGTGAAGCTCGTCAGGTCGATGCCCAGCCACTCCGCAAGCGTGGCGTTGATGTAGGTGACGCGGCCTTCCTGGTCGGCCGAAAAGAAGCCGGCAGGCGCATGGTCGAGATGGTCGATGGCCTCCTGCAGATCGAGGAAGAAGCGCTCCTGCTCGGCCCGTTCTTTCGAGATGTCGGCGAGTTGCCAGGCGAGCAAGGGCAGCCGCTGGCCCGGAACGCTGAAGGCGCGGGCGCGGACACGGTACCAGCGCGCGCCCGGCTCAGCGCCGGGTCGAATGGATTGGGCAAGCCTAAACTCACCGTCGCCGGGCTGGCCGTCGCGCAGGCCGGAGGCGAGCCGGTATATGGTCACCGAGGCCTCGGGAACATCGGACAGCAACCCTTCGACGGTCTTTAGATCCGCCGCAGAAGCCGCGCCCGTCATCTCGGCATAGGCCCGATTGGCGTAGACGACACGACCCTTGGTGTCGGTGACCAGGAGGCCTTGCGACATTGAATCGACGAAGGCTTTCGACAGCTCGTCACTCGTCGAGCGCGGTGTGATCTGCACGAAGCCGATGGCGGTGGCGAACAGGAAGCCGACACCGATCATCGCCAGCACGCCAAGCATTCCAAGCAGGAATGGATCGCCAAGACGTTCTCGGAAAAGGCCGAAAACGATCGCCGCTCCTGTCAGCACAACGATGAAGACGATGAGCCGGGTGACCGCGCCCGGTCGCGTGTTCTGGTCGACGATCGGTACCGGATAGAAATCGCCGCGCGCTTCCTTGGCCATGTGCCCCCTGCTCGTGAATTCCGGTACTTGCCCCTGCCCGGTTGAATCACATTCTCAGGGTCCGGAAAAGGCCTTGGCGGCCACTGTCCGCTAAAAATGACACCCGTTCGGCGCCTGGTGCGGCGAATCCGAAATTCGCATCATTCCTGGTCCGACGCGAGCGAATTTTGGATTCATCACGCCAGCAACTTGCTGAAAATCCAGCGTCGTGGATTGAAGTGGGAACGCAGACGCCCTCAATTCGCAGGAGCTTGAAATCCACAAAATGGGTGTTTCAAGCTGTTCACGAAGCGCGAAACGTAACTTGCAGTCGCGTGCCGCAACAGTCTAGTGTCGCGTCTTCTTCGAAAGCTGATTTTGGGTGCACCAATGCTGCAGTGGCTGGATAGCGTGGCGGGTCCCGGTTATGCCGCGGCGATCCTGTGGACCGTCGTCGCGCTTGTCCTTGTGGTCATCGTTCTCCTCATCATCAAGCTGGTCCGCAATCTGACTTTTGGAACATTCGTTGCCGGCGGCAGGAACCGCAAGACGCGGCTGGCGGTGATGGACGCCACCGCAGTCGACAGTCACCGCCGGTTGGTGCTGGTGCGCCGCGACGATATCGAGCACCTGCTGCTGATCGGCGGCCCAACCGACGTCGTCGTCGAACGCGACATCAGGCTGTCGGCGCTGCGCCGTCCTGCACTGACCGGAGATGGCGGCGGCCATCAGCCGGCACCGCCGCCGCGCGCGCCGCAACCGGCTCCCGCGCCAGTGAGGCAAACACCGTCTCCGCAGCCGGCAAGCAACGCCCCAACGCCGGGCCGGCCGCATCAGCCCGCCCCGGCGCCGAGGCCAGCAGCGCAAAGCCCTCAATCGACGACCATCACGCCGCTGCCCGCCTACACCAATGCCGTTCGGTACGCGCCATCGCCGGCAAGACAGGATTCCCCGGCAAAGCCGAATTCCCCGGCAAAAGAGGATTCCATCGACGATACGCTGATGAGGGAGCTCGAGGTCCCGTTTGATGACCCGCACCCCGCCAAGCCGGAGAGCAAGCCGGCGGCGAAAGAGCCGTCGTCTCTCGATGACGAGATGACGAAGCTTCTCGGCGAGTTGTCCAGCCAGAAGAGATAACCGGCCAACAGCCAATAAAAAAATGGCCGGAGACCGGCCATGACAAATTCGCTGGCTGCTTTTAGACGCTTCGCCCGCTTGGACGCTTCGCCCGTGCTTCAGTCGTCGCGGTAGACCTTCTCGCGGCGTTCGTGGCGCTCCTGCGCCTCGATCGACAGGGTCGCGATCGGACGCGCATCGAGCCGCTTCAGCGCGATCGGCTCGCCAGTTTCCTCACAATAGCCGTAAGTGCCTTCATCGATGCGCTGAAGCGCAGAATCGATCTTTGAAATGAGTTTCCGCTGGCGATCTCGGGCGCGAAGTTCGATGGCGCGGTCGGTTTCCGAAGAGGCGCGATCGGCGAGATCGGGGTGGTTGGCGTTTTCCTGCTGCAGGATTTCGAGAGTTTCGCGCGCTTCGCGCAGTATGTCGTTCTTCCAGGTGACGAGCTTCAGGCGAAAGTAGGATTTCTGCCGCTCGTTCATGAACGGCTCGTCTTCGGAGGGTACGTAATCGGCGGTAACGATGTCGTTCATTCGACTCACCCAGACAGCCCCAAATTTGGCGCCTATATATTCACGGACCGAATGCTGCACAAGCGCAATCGACGACAGATTCACGCAATTGTTAATCTCTGCCAAAATGCCATGGGCCGCATCATTCGCATGAAGGGCGCGACCGAATTCGCGTATGATTCGTTAGGTTTGTAGGGCGCCGGCCATTGTGCGCAAGGCGTTTCTCATGACTAATCCCGCAGCGCCTTTTGACGAGTTTCGGTGTTTGGCACAAGCGAGGGACCGGTGAGCAAGCTTTATCTGCTGAGGCATGCGAAGGCCGGATGGGCCCTGCCGGGCATGCGCGATTTCGATCGTCCGCTCGACGCATCCGGCGTCGCCGACGCTGAAACGATGGGTGCGGTCATGCGGGCCTGCAACTACATTCCGGACCTGACCCTTTGCTCGAATGCAAAGCGAGCGCGCCAAACGCTTGAGGGCCTGGCCGGTCACACCGATACGGGCCGGGTCCTGTTCCTGGAGACGCTCTACAGCGAGGATGCCGCCGGCTATCTCAAGCTCATCCGCGGCAATGGCGAGCCAGGCTCGCTGCTCGTCGTCGGCCACAATCCAATGACGGAAGATCTCACCATCGCGCTTTCGGGCGATGGCGAGGAGGCTGCCAGGGGAATGCTGAACCACGGCTTCCCGACCTCCGGCCTCGCGGTCGTCCGTTTTCCAGGCAGTCTTGCCAACGCCGCGCAAGGCACCGGCTATCTCGAAGCCTTCCTGTCACCGGCCGATATCTGACGCCTTTTCAAACGTAGCGTGGTGGATTTGACGTTCCTGCCACTTCAATGGCGTCAGCGTTCAGGAACTTCAAATCCAAAACCACGCTAGAAACGATGGTTTGCCAGTGTGACTTAGAATCCGAAATTCGCTCACTGCGATGCTCCAAGGTACTGCGAATTTCGGATTCGCCACACTAGCCGCCAGCGCCTATATCGGGGCGGACCGAAGCCCCGAGAGACCGCATTTTGGCATCATCGCTGACCACTTTCACCGACGAGGCGAAGATTGCCCTGGATACGCTGTCGGGGCGCGCTACCGGGCTTTTTTCGCCATCGCTGCGGCTGGGTGTTACCGGCCTCTCCCGCGCCGGCAAGACGGTGTTCATCTCAGCCTTTGTCCACAATCTGATCCACGGCGGGCGGTTGCCGCTGTTCGAGGCGCAGAAATCGGGGCGTATTGCCCGTGCCTTCCTCGAAGAGCAACCCGATGACGCCGTGCCGCGATTCCAGTACGAGGACCACATCGCGGCCTTGGTCAACGACCGCCTGTGGCCGGATTCGACACGTGCCATTTCCGAGCTGAGGCTTACCATCGAATATGAATCGGCCTCCGGCTGGAGCCGCATGTTCTCATCAGGCAGATTGTCGATCGATATCGTCGACTATCCTGGGGAATGGCTGCTTGACCTGCCGCTGCTCGGCAAATCCTACGCCGATTTCTCACGCGAAGCCTTTGACATGGCCGTGCTGCCGGTGCGCGCCGACCTTTCGCAGGAATGGCGCGCGCTCTCCGCCGCAATCGACCCGAATGCCGACGCCGATGAGATGACGGCGCGACGCCTCGCCGAGAGCTTCGCCGCATACATCAAGGCATGCAAGCTCGACGAGCGGGCACTTTCGACCCTGCCACCCGGCCGTTTCCTGATGCCCGGCGACCTTGAGGGCTCACCGGCGCTGACCTTCGCGCCGTTGCCGGGGCTGAGCGAGCGGCGGGCGCGGCCCGGGTCGCTTCAGGCGATGATGGAGCGGCGCTACGAGGCCTACAGGACGCATGTCGTAAAGCCGTTCTTCCGGGAGCACATCACGCGCCTCGACCGTCAGATCGTTGTGATAGACGCGTTGCAGGCCTTGAATGCCGGGCCCGGCGCGATGGCCGATCTCGAACGTGCGGTGACCGAAATCCTCGCCTGCTTCCGCCCCGGTCGCGGCAATTTCCTGACGGACTTTTTTTCAAGGCGCATCGACCGCATATTGGTGGCGGCGACAAAGGCGGACCATCTGCATCACGAAAGCCATGACCGGCTGCAGGCGATCGTGCGGCGGCTCGCCGACCGCGCCGTGGCGCGGGCGAATTTCACCGGCGCCGATGTCGACGTGGTCGCCCTGGCGGCGGTGCGAGCGACTCGGGAAGGCACGGTCAAGCAAGGCCGCGAAACGCTGCCGGTCATCATCGGCACACCGTTGAAAGGTGAAAAGATCAACGGCGACACATTTGATGGCAGAACAGAAACAGCCATATTTCCCGGTGACTTGCCGGAGAAAATTGATGCAGTGTTCGATGTCTCCGGACCAGACCGTCAGCAGAACCCGGGTCATCGGCAGGCCAATGAGGACCCGGCGATCCGCTTCGTGCGCTTTCGCCCGCCAAAACTCGAACGCACTGCCGAAGGCGTCACGCTGTCGCTGCCGCATATCAGGCTCGACCGTGCCCTGCAGTTCCTGATCGGAGATCATCTGGCATGACCGCGCCCCGCAAGCCGGCGGCATTTCGCATCGAGCCGGAAGCCCCGCCAAAGCAACAGGCGGCCTCGCGCCAGCCCGACGCCGCTGCGGCCAGAAAACCACGCACCGTGAACGCTGACCTTGCCGTCGTCACGTCGGCGGAAATCGACGTATTCGACGAGCCGGACATCATCGCCGCCGAACCGCCGCCGGCGACCGCGCCGCGGCAGCGCTCGATATCAGTCAGCCTGTTCTTCGGCGCATTGGGCGTTCTGGTTTCGCTGGCCCTCGGCCTTTGGACCGACCGGCTGATTCGCGATCTGTTCGCCCGTGCCGAATGGCTGGGCTGGCTGGCCGCCGGGATGGCCGTGGTCGCGCTGCTCGCGCTTCTGGTCATCCTCGTCCGCGAGTTCCTGGCGATCACCCGCCTCGCCGAGGTCGAAAAGCTGCAGATGCGGGCGCTCGACGCCATCGCCCGCGACGATCCGAAAGCCGCTCGCGCCGTGGTCGAGGAACTGTCGGCCTTTGTCGCGGCCAAACCCGAAACCGCGGCCGGCAGACGCGCCCTGGCAGACTTGCGCGACGAGATCATCGACGGCGGCAATCTGGTGCGCCTGGCCGAGACCGAAATCCTCGGCCCCCTTGATGCACGCGCCAAGGTGATGATCCTCGAAGCGGCAAAGCGTGTGTCGCTGGTGACGGCGGTCAGCCCTCGCGCTCTGGTCGACGTCGCCTATGTCGTGTTCGAAGCCGGCCGGCTGATTCGCCGCCTGTCGGAGCTTTATGGCGGCCGGCCGGGCACGCTGGGGTTCTTCCGGCTGGCACGCAGCGTTCTCGCCCATCTGGCGGTGACCGGCTCGATTGCCGTCGGCGACAGTTTCGTGCAGCAGATCGTCGGCCATGGCCTTGCCGCCCGGCTCTCGGCAAAACTTGGCGAAGGCGTCGTCAACGGCATGATGACGGCGCGCATCGGCATTGCTGCGATGGAGACCGCAAGGCCCCTGCCCTTCAGCGCCGCGAGGCGGCCCGGCATGGGCGATTTCCTGTCCGCGCTGACATCATTTGCAACCAAAAAGCAGAAGGAAACATCCGCTTCCGACACCTGACGACCGTCTCCGACGCGGCACGTCCTGGTGGCGCGCCAAGGGATGCTGCAACACGTTTGTTTTGCCCATGATCCCAGCGCAAATCGCGTCCGATTTTCGGGGTCATCCGCAACCGGTGACGAAGCATTAACCAATCTTGTTCATGGTCGGACGGGTTCCAAACCAGTCTCTTTGTTGCCGGGTGTCGTCGATGAAAAGCGTGATCTTGTCTAGCGTCCTGCCCATGGCAGTCGTGGTTTCAACAACCGCCGGCATGGCCGAAAAGACCTTTGCGGCAGAACAGGACAAGAAGTTCTTTCAATCGGTGAAAGGCGAATGGGTCGGCCCGGGGGAAATCGTCGCCGGCAAATACAAGGGCACGAAATTCACCTGCAATTTCACCGGTTCGACGCCGGACGGCAAGATCGGCATGTCGCTCGACGGCGGTTGCCGGGTCGGCATGTTCACCCAGCAGATGTCGGCGACGATCCAGCACAAGGGCCGCGAGGGCTACAAGGGCAGCTTCATGGGCGGTGCCGCCGGTTCCGGTCTCGACATCATCGGCGGCAATGTGGTCAGCGCCAACAAGGTCGTCTTCACCATCAACCGTAACCAGTTGCGCGGCGTCATGCAGGCTCTTGTCCCCAACGACAATTCGATGACAGTGACGGTTGCGGTGCGCGTCGACCAGCAATTGGTGCCGGTCATCGGCATGAAGCTGAAGCGCGTCGATACGCTCGAAGTCGGCTCCATCGCGCCGAACTGAACGATCCTCTGCGCATCCAGTGAAAATGCAACGCGCTGTGCAATTTAGTGAATGGTGAATGGTGAATGGTGAATGGAATTAGATACTCACTACTGACTACTGACTACTGACTACTGACTACTCACTATTCACTATTCACTATTCACTATTCACTATTCACTATTCACTATTCACTATTCACTATTCACTAAAAAAGCGGCAGCCACGGCCACCGCTTCTTTTAGCAAAACTCAAATCGATTCTCAGGCCTTGATGGCGGCAGTCAGCTCGTCATAGGCCTTGCAGGCCTCCTCCGCCGTCGTCGCGCCCTGATACTTGGTTGTGACCGCCTGGACCTTGGCGGTGAGATCGGCTGCCTTGGCCGGATCCTTGGTAATTGCCTCCTGAGGGGCTGCGGTCATGTCCTGGGCCTTCTTGGTCAGCATTTCGGTGGTGCAGTCCGGCGCCTTCGAGCAGGCCGATCCGGCAAGCGCCGCGATGCCAACGGCAACAAGCAAAAATGTCTTCATGTCAGTCGTCTCCCTCAAAAAAAGGCGGCCGACTTGATCGTCATCCGCCCCTCACGGCCAAGGCCGCGGCGTCCTTAGCGCCCGATTTCTGCAACACACAACGCAGCCGGTGGATAAAGTTGTGGAGCGCGCCTGCAACACTGCTGCACCAGTTTCCGGATTCGGACTGTTCGATCTCAACCGAAGCCCCTATCTTTGCCGCTCGATGCCGCAGCACGTGCAGCGGTCCCTAGAGAGAACGGAACGGCAGGCATGGCGGCAGAAGCAGCGGGCAGCGATTTGATCCACGTCGTGGCGCTGCTCGCCGCAGGTGTTGTCGCCGTGCCGATCTTCAAGCGCATCGGGCTTGGCTCCATCCTCGGCTATCTGGCGGCCGGCGTGGTCATCGGCCCGTTCGGCATCGGCATCTTTTCCGAATCGGAAGCCATTCTTCACGTCGCCGAGCTCGGCGTCGTCATGTTCCTGTTCATCATCGGGCTGGAGATGCAGCCGTCACGGCTGTGGGGCCTCAGGCGAGAGATCTTTGGCCTTGGCGCATTGCAGGTCGGCGTGTGCGCGCTGTTGCTGACCGGGGTCGGACTGGCGGGAGGTTTTCCGGTCTCGCAATCCTTCGTCGCCGGCGCCGGTTTCGTGCTGACCTCGACGGCGATCGTCATGCAGCTTCTGGAGGAACGCGGTGAGATGGCCGCGCCCAAAGGCCAGCGCATCGTCTCCATCCTGCTGCTCGAAGACCTGGCGATCGTGCCGCTGCTGGCGCTGATCGCTTTCCTGGCACCGGGCGGCGCCGATATGAGCTTGACGCAGCGGCTGACGGAGGTGGGCATCGGTCTTGCCGCCATCGTCGGGCTGGTGCTGGCCGGGCGTTACCTGCTCAATCCGTTCTTCCGCATCCTGGCGGATGCCCGCGCCCGCGAAGTGATGACCGCCGCCGCTCTTCTGGTCGTTCTGGGGTCGGCGCTTGCCATGCAGCTCAGCGGCCTGTCGATGGCGATGGGCGCTTTCCTGGCCGGCGTGCTGTTGTCGGAATCCACCTTCCGCCATCAGCTCGAGGCCGACATCGAACCCTTCCGCGGTGTGCTGCTCGGGCTGTTCTTCCTCGCTGTCGGCATGTCGCTCGACCTGCACGTGGTTGCCCAGAGCTGGCGGCTTGTCGCCATCTACGTCGTCGCCTACATGGTGATAAAGGCGATCGGCATCTATCTCGTCGCCCGCATCCTCAAGACCGGCCACCGGGAGGCGCTCGAGCGCGCCGTCTTCATGGCGCAAGGCGGCGAATTCGCCTTCGTTCTCTATTCCGCCGCGGCGGCGGTCGGCATCATCGACAGCCAGGCTAACGCGACGCTGACGGCGATCGTCATCATCTCCATGGTGCTGACGCCGCTGGCCATTCTGGCATTGCGGTATCTGACGCCACGCGACGAGCAGTCGCTCGAAGGCGTCGACATCGCCGATGGCCTGACCGGCAGCGTGCTGATCATCGGCTTCGGCCGCTTCGGCCAAATCGCCAGCCAGCCGCTTCTGCTGCGCGGGATCGACGTCTCGATCATCGACAATGAGGTCGAGATGATCCAGGCGGCGGCCGATTTCGGTTTCAAGGTCTATTATGGCGACGGCACGCGGGTGGACATTCTGCGTGCCGCCGGCGCCGGCCGCGCGCGCGCCGTGTTGATCTGCGTCGACAAGCCCGATGTCGCCGTCCGCATCGCAAAGCTGATCAAGGCGGAGTTTCCCCTGCTCACCGTGCTGGCACGCGCTTTCGACCGCGGAACCGCGCTGCAGTTGATACGTGCCGACGTCGATTTCCAGATTCGCGAAACCTTCGAATCAGCGCTTGTCTTCGGCGGCTCCACGCTGGAAGCACTGGGCGTCGACCCCGAGGAAGTCGCCGAGGTGATCGAGGACGTCCGCCACCGCGATTCCGCCCGTTTCGAGTTGCAGCTCGCCGAAGGGGTTCGCGCCGGAGCGCGCTTCCTCAAGGGCAATATCGGCACACCCATTCCGACACCGCTCAGCCAGCCGCGCCGCTCCGGTCAGGCGCTCAATGAAGAAACCGCCGGCGTTCTGCACAAATCCGAGCCTGCCGACTAAACATTGGAGAGCAAACAGATGATCGAACTGGACGAGCGCGCGCTCTCCGTCACCAAATTCTGGCGTGACGCCGGGAAAGATGCATGGTTCGAGAAGAATGACGCCTTCGACGCGGAGTTCCGCAACTGGTTTCTCGAGCTGCATTACGCTGCCGCGCGGCGTGAATGCGACGGATGGTCGGAGCATGCCGAAGGCTCACTGGCGCTGATGATCCTGCTCGACCAGTTCCCGCGAAACTGCTTTCGCGGCACCGGCCATATGTATGCCACCGACCCGCTGGCAAGGCATTTTGCCGAAAAGGCGATCGCCGCCGGCCAGGATCTGGCGCTCGACGAAGAGCTTCGCGTCTTCCTCTATTTGCCTTATGAGCATTCGGAGCATCTCGCCGACCAGCTCAAATCGGTGGACCTCACCACCGCCAAAGCCCAATCCTATCTGAAGTATGCCGTCGAGCACCTGGAGATCATTCAGCGCTTCGGCCGTTTTCCGCATCGAAACAGGATGCTTGGCCGCGAGACGACGCCGGAGGAACAGGTGTTCCTCGACGGCGGCGGGTTTTCCGGCTGAGCTGAGCTCAGTGCATCGGAGCCAAAAATGGTTAGAGGTTTTGGTTCGATGCTTTAGGTCAGCCACCAATCCCGGCCGGACGACAATTGCTCGATGCCGGCGCTGTCGAGAGCGGCAAGCCGCTCTGCCATGCTTCTGCCGTCGACGGTGAGGTCAGGCGCGATCTCGGCCAGCGGCGCAAGAACGAAGGCGCGCTCCAGCATGCGCGGATGCGGCACTTCCAGCCCGGTTTCGTGGATGATCCGATCGCCGAACACCAGAATGTCGATGTCGATCAGCCGTGGACCCCAGCGCTCCTCGCGCACCCGCTTCAGCCTGCGCTCGACGTCGAGACAGAGATCGAGCAATGCATGTGGCGCGAGCACGGTCGAAATTTCGGCGGCCGCATTGAGAAAGTCCGGCTGGTCGAGCTTGCCCCAGGGCGGCGTGCGGTAAAGCGAGGAGACGACAACGACGCGCGTGTTCCCGTCGGCGTCCAGCATGCGCAGCGCCGCGCCCATCGACCTTGCCGGGTCGCCGAGATTGCCGCCAAGGCTGAGGTAGACCGTGTTATTGGGGCCAGGCAACGGTCACCTCGACATGATCGAGCACGCCGGGCACCGGCGCGTTCGGCTTGCGCACAGTGATCTCGGCCTTTTTTATCTGGGGAAAGCGGGCTGTCAGCGCCCGGGCCACCTCCAGCGCCAGCGCTTCTATCAGAAAACGCCTCTCCCCGGTGATGATCTTTTCGATCACCCCGAAGGCAATGCCATAGTGGACGGTATCCTCAATGGAATCATCGACCAGCGCGCGGCCGGGTTCGACGGTGAGCGCAGCGTCGACATAGAAACGCTGGCCGAGCGTCTCCTCCTCATCCAGCACGCCGTGCCGAGCGAAGAAAGCGCAATTTTTCATGCGGATGATATACATCGCTCAGCGTCCTGCTCGATTGGAGCGATACGCGTCCGCTTGGGCGCACAGACTACGCTCTAAGGCCTTTGATCTACGCATTTCGATTTGCGGGCTATTCGGCGGTTTCACGCGCCAGCATAGCATCCGCAACCGCCAGCGCATCCACATTGATTGCGACATCGTGGACGCGAAAAAGCCGCGCGCCCTTGAGCCTCAGTATGACGCTCGTCGCCGCTGTTCCGGCGTCTCTGGCCGAGGCGTCGCGGCCGGTGACGGCGCCGATGAAGCGCTTTCGCGATGTACCGGCCATCAGCGGAAAGCCCAAGACATCGAGCTCGGAAAACCGTGCCATCAGGTCGAGATTTTCCTCCGCGGTTTCCTTGGCGAAGCCAAAGCCCGGATCGAGCACGATCTGGTCGTCGGCAACGCCGCTTCGCCGGGCGATTTCCAGGGACTTCCCGAGGAAGAAAAACTGATCCTCGATCACGTCGGGCAGTTTTTGCCTGTCACGCCCGGTGTGCATGATGACAAGCCCGGCGCCGGTTTCGGCCGCGACCCGCGCGATGCCCGGTTCGCGTTGCAGACCCCAGACGTCGTTGAGGATATGCGCGCCGGCGGCGACGGCAAGCCGGGCGGTGTCCTCGCGATAGGTGTCGACCGAAATCAGCGCCTCGCCGAGCCCGGCGAGCGCCTCGATGACAGGCAGCACGCGGGCCTGCTCTTCCTCGATGGCTACCGGAGATGCGCCGGGGCGTGTCGATTCGCCACCGACGTCAATGACGGAGGCCCCCTCTTCCGCCATCCGGCGCGCCTGGGCAATCGCCTGTTCGGGCGCGACGAACAGTCCGCCGTCAGAAAAACTGTCCGGCGTGACATTGAGTATACCGACGATCACCGCCTTGCCGCCAAGGTCGAGATGGCGCCCATGCGCCAGCTGCCATCGCCCTGTCGTCATTGTCGATAAACCATGTGTGATCCACCAAAGATCAATTCCGTTGCGTCGGCAACGGCGGTAGCGCAAGGTAGGCAAAGAGGCAACATGATGAAACGATCCCTGCTTTGCGCCCTGATGCTTGCTTGTTCCGCCTTGCCGGCGGGCACGGCGAATTTGGTGAAGACATATAGCTATTTCAGCATCGGCGGCAGAACGCTCGATGATATCGGATCCCAGCTTACGAAACTTGGACCTCGGGTGAAAAGCACCGGGATGCGGCATCCAGGCGCCACGCAGATGGCGTTCACCACCCGCGTCAGCTATGCGGAAAGATCTAACTCCTGCGCGATTGCCGACGCCGATGTCACCGTCAAGGTCAAGGTGATCCTTCCCGAGTGGCGCCGCCCGCGCAAGGCTGATGCCGGCGTAAGGCTGTTTTGGGATACATTGTCGGCCGACATCAAGCGTCATGAGGACCGCCATGTCGAGATCGCCAAGAACCATGCCGGCGAACTCGAGGATGCGCTGAAGGCGACCCACCCGCGCAAGACGTGCCAGGAGGCCAAGGCCAAGGCAGCGGAGATCTCCGCCGCTATTCTTGCCAAGCACGACCGCGCTCAGATGCAGTTCGATCGCGTCGAAACCATCAATTTCGAAAGCCGCATCCTGCGGCTGCTGCGCTATCGCATGAAGCGCATCGAAAACGGCCGGCTGCCGGGTTAGCTTCGGCCAGACGGTAAGGGCGATTCTCGTCGAGTAAGAGACTCAGCCGGCGACGCCGAGCTTCTTCTGCAGGCTGGTCGATGACGTCGTATACTGGAATACGATGCGCTCGCCGGGGCTGACGATGCGCTTGGCCGCCTGCGCCATCAGCGCGACCTCATGGAAGCCCGACAGGATCAGCTTCAGCTTGCCGGGATACCAGTTGATGTCGCCGACGGCGAAGATGCCCGGTACCGACGTCTGGAATTTCTCGGTGTCGACCGGGATCAGGTTCTCATGAAGATTGAGCCCCCACTCGGCGATCGGTCCGAGCTTCATGGTCAGCCCGAAGAACGGCAGCAACCGAGTGCACGGCACCTCGGTGTCACCGTCGGGTCCCTTGATGGTCGCCGCCGAGAGATGGCCGTCCGTGCCGGTCAACCCGGTCACCTGCCCGACATGGAAATCCAGTTCCTTCATCTCCTGCATGGCGTACATCTTGTTGACGCTGTCTGGCGCCGCGCGGAACTCCGGCCGCCGGTGCACCAGCGTCACGCTCTTGGCCACCAGCTGCAGGTTCAGCGTCCAGTCGAGCGCCGAATCGCCGCCGCCGACGATAACCAGGTCGTGGCCGCGGAATTCCTCCATCCGGCGCACCGAGTAGAAGACGCTCTTGCCCTCATAAAGCTCGATGCCCGGAATTGGCGGCCGCTTCGGCTGGAAAGAGCCGCCGCCGGCGGCGATAACCACAATCTTGGCTTCAAACACCTCGTTCTCGTCGGTGATGACGCGAAAGCTGCCGTCCTCGAGCTTTTCGAGGCTCGAGACCATGCGGTTGAAGGTGAAGTCGGGCTTGAACGGCGCGATCTGCTCAAGCAGTCTGTCGACCAGGCCCTGGGCCGAGATCGATGGCCAGCCGGGAATGTCGTAGATCGGCTTTTCCGGATAGAGTTCGGCGCATTGCCCGCCGGGCCGATCGAGTATGTCGATCAGATGGCATGTCATGTCGAAGAGGCCGAGCTCGAACACGGCGAACAGGCCGACGGGCCCCGCCCCGACAATCAATACGTCCGTCCTGATGATATCGGTCATGAATGCGCCTTCGATGCGCATGACCCCGAAAATCGGAATCGATTCTCGCCGGGGATCCTGCGCCAAATCACCGTGCTACAGCGTGCTTTGCGTGGTCCAGGGAACGTGCGGCGCTGTAGAGAACGGCGCGACACTGCATGACCATTGGCCCGCTGCCAAGCCGGCGCCGGAAAAATCGGCTATATCCCCCGCTTAAGCCTCCACGCTTCAGCCCTGGCGGGCGGGCACGCGCACAACCAGGCCGTCGAGAGCGTCGCGCACCTTGATCTGACAGGAGAGCCGTGAGTTCGGCTGGACGTCGTAGGCGAAGTCCAGCATGTCCTCTTCCATCGCTTCCGGCTCGCCGACCTCCGCCGTCCATGCCTCATCGACATAGACATGGCAGGTCGCGCAGGCGCAAGCGCCGCCGCATTCGGCCTCGATCCCCGGCACGGCGTTGCGGATCGCATTCTCCATGACGGTCGAGCCGTTTTCGGCATCCACGTCAAAATGTGTGCCGTCATGGGCGATGAAGGTCAGCTTGGTCATTTGTCACCTGAAGGGAGTCCCAGCCGAGATAATCACTCCCGCAGACAAGTCAACTGCGGCGCGAAAGCGGCGCTCCATGCCGTTTTTTTCGGAAATGGGTTTAACGGCTGATGGCGGCGACGAAATCGCGGACTTCTTCGATCAGGGAGCCAAGCCGCTTGAGGGTATTGGTATCTTCAGGTTGAAGTTCGATCGCGCCGGCGCAATCGGCAACAGCGAAGGCGCCGACGCCGCGCGCCGAGCCTTTCAGCCCGTGCGCCAGGAGCAGTCTTTGTTTCACATCGGCGTCGACGATCCTGTCGCGCACCGACAATGCCTGCTGCACGAACAGCGCCAGCACCTCCTGTTCGAGGCTGCGGTCGCCCATCGTCTGACGCGCCAGATGCGCCAAGTCCACGGGCCGCGACCCGGCCGTTCCCGACACATCGCCGCCGGGCATCGAGAAGGCAATGCCGTTTTCGCCACGCATGACTCTGCAACTCCGTTCTTCCAGCCGCCAAAAATAGGCAGCCGCCAAAAAATAGGCCCATCCTGTGGACGACGGGTTAACGATTGGCCCGGAAAAATGTTGCGATAGGGGCGCCGGAATCACAGTTCTGTTAACCTTATATTTAAAGTTTTACGTATCGCACCGAATGCGTGTTTTCTTTACCCCGGTGTGTCATTACGATACGAAAGGTCCATTTTCAGCCTCTTGCGTGGGACACGAAAAGCAAAATCACAAGTCCCGCGGCAGCTTGTACAGGGTAGCGAAGGCATGGCGAAGAAAACAACGACGACAAGAACGCTCGACAACGACGTAGCCAGGGAACTCGAAAAAGCACTTGAAATCGATCTGAACAGCGATGCCGACGGCGACCTCGACATCGCCGCGTCGATGGAGGATCTGGAAGCGCAGATATCGCAGGCGGCCGACGAGTTGGCACGCGAGGGCCGTGACCAGGATGCCGAGGCTGTCGCCAACCAGAACCAGGATGCCGAGCCTGTCGCCAACCAGAATCAGGATGCCGAGCCTGTCGTCAACCAGAGCCAGAATGCCGAGCTTGCCGCCAATCAGGACCAGAAAGCCCAGGACCAGAGAGAGGCGGCAAACGCCAAGCAGGCTGAACCGCGCCCTGCTGAGCTGCGCCCTGTTGAAACGCGCCCCGTTGAAATGCGCCCTGTCGAAACGCGCAATGGCACGCAGTCGGCCGGCTTCACGCCGGCCAACGATCCTCGTCAAAAAGATTACAAGACGCTGCTGCACACCCTCAATCGGCGTGCCTCGAACACGATCTACTGGGTCGTGGCGCTCGTTTCGCTCGCCTGGGTCGCGGGCGCCGGTGCATTGGCAAACCTGCTGTTTGGCCCAGGCATTTGGCAAATCCGCACGCCCGGCCAGTTTTTCGCCCGTCCCGAACTGATTGGCCTGGCAATCGCTGCGATCCTGCCGGTCCTCCTGTTCTGGGCGTTTGCAGCCATGATTCGCCGCGCGCAGGAGATGCGCATCGCCGCTCAGTCGATGACGGAAGTGGCTTTCCGCCTGACCGAGCCGGAGCAAATCGCCCAGGATCGCGTCATGATGATCGGGCAAGCCGTGCGCCGCGAGGTTGCGGCCATGGGTGAAGGCATCGAGCGCACGCTTGCACGTGCCGTCGAGCTCGAAACCCTGGTCCACAGCGAGGTCAACCAGATCGAGCGCTCCTATTCGGAGAATGAATCCCGCATCCGCTCGCTTGTCGACGGGCTGGGCAGCGAGCGCGAAGCGGTGGTCACCCACGCCGAACGCGTGCGCGCCTCGATCACCGGCGCGCATGAGACGCTGAAGGACGAAATCGGGGCTGCCAGCGACATCATTCGCGACAGCATCCTCAACGCCTCGACCAACCTGTCGATGACCATCACCAATTCCGGCGACACGCTGATCGACAGGATCAACCAAAGCTCGCTGTCGATCTTCGATTCGGTGGAAGGCCGGCTCGAATCCATCACTGACCGGCTGTCGACCTCCGGCGAGGCCTTCGCCAGCCTTCTCGACACACGCATTGCCAAGCTGACGGAGACGACCGACGGCCTCACCCGGTCGCTGACCGATCTGCTCGACGATCGGACCTCCGGCATGGTGTCGCTGCTCGGCGGCGCCGCACGCACGCTCAACTCCGAATTTGAAGCCAGCCTTGACGGCATCGAGCGGACGCTGGCCGAACGCGGCCAGGTGCTGATCAGTGAGTTCCAGACCCGCGCCGAAGCGCTGGACACCGGCACCCAAAAGCTCAACGCCGCGCTCGAGGCCCGCGCACGCCAGATCAACGAGACCCTCGTCGAGCGCGCGCGCGAAATCGCCCATACCTTCCAGGAGAGCAAGGAGACGCTTTCGGCGATGATCGATCAGGGCAAGACCCAGATCGGCGCCGACATGGCCGACATCGTTTCGTCGACCTCGTCGATGCTCGAAGCACGCGCCGGCGATTTCGCCGGCCGCATGGAAGCGGCCCGTCATGTGGTGTCGCGCGCCTTCGACGCCGACATCCAGCGGCTTGCCGATGCCCGCGTCGGCATCGAGGAGGCTGTCGAGAACCACAGCCGCAAGCTTTCCGAAAGCCGCGAACACATGACGGCGGCCATGCAGGCCGATCTGGAGAAATTCGCCGAAAGCCGCGCCGGCATCGACGCGGCTGTCACCGACCAGGTGCAAAAGCTTTCCGAAGGCCGCAACCTGATCTCGCGCGCCCTGGAGGAGGATCTGCGCAAGGTCAACGAGTCGCGCGCCGCCATCGATGCGTCGCTCGGCAGCCATCTCGAACGGCTCGAAGAGGGCCGCAGCAGGCTTTCGCAGGCCTTGAATGAAGACTCCGGAAAACTTGTGCAAGCCCGCACGATCATTGACGAAATGGTTGCCGGCCATGTTGGAAAGCTCGCCGAAGGCCGCAGCATTCTTTCACGCGCTCTCGATGCCGATCTCGGCAAGCTGGCCGACAGTCGCGCCAGCATCGACGGCCTGGTCGCTGGCCAGGTCGAGAAGATCGCCGAAGGTCGCGCCTTACTCGCCAAGGCGTTGGAAACCGACATTGTCGGCATCAAGGGTCTCATCGAGACCCATTCCGCCAAACTGGCGGAAGACCGCAGCGAGCTTTCGCGTTCGCTCCAAGACGACCTGTCGGGCATCCGAGGCCTGATCGAGGACCATTCGGGCAGGCTCGCCGACGATCGCAGCCTGCTTTCGCAAACGCTCGAGGCAGACCTTGCCAAATTGGCGGAAAGCCGGTCGAGCATCGACGGGCTGGTCGCCGGTCAGGTCGAGAAGCTGGCCGAAGGCCGCAACATCCTCAAGCGCGCGCTCGAATCCGATCTCAACACGATCAAGGAGGTCATATCAGGCCAGTCCGAAAAGCTGGCGGAAGACCGTGGTCAGCTCTCGAAGGCGTTGGAAACCGACCTGCAGAGCGTCAATGGCCTTATCTCTGATCACATGAACAGGCTCTCCGAGGACCGTTCAATCCTGTCGAAGGCGCTCGAAGACGATCTCGCCAAGCTGGCGGAAAGCCGGTCGAGCATCGATGGGCTGGTCACCGGGCAGGTCGAGAAACTGGCCGAAGGTCGCGACATCCTCAAGCGCGCGCTCGAATCCGATCTCAACACGATCAAAAGCGTTCTATCAGACCAGTCCGAAAAGCTGGCGGAAGATCGTGGTCAACTGGCGCGAGCGTTGGAAACCGACCTGCAGGGCGTGAATGGCCTTATCTCCGATCACATGAACAGGCTCGCCGAGGACCGTTCAATCCTGTCGAAGGCGCTCGAAGACGATCTCGCCAAGCTGGCCGAAAGCCGGTCGAGCATCGACGGGCTGGTTGCCGGCCAGGTCGAGAAACTGGCCGAGGGCCGCGACATCCTCAAGCGCGCGCTGGAATCCGATCTCAACACGATCAAGGAGGTCCTATCAGGCCAGTCGGAAAAGCTGGCGGAAGACCGTGATCAGCTCTCGAAGGCGTTGGAAACCGACCTGCAGAGCGTGAACGGCCTTATCTCCGATCACATGAACAGGCTCGCCGCAGATCGCTCGACCCTGTCCCAGGCGCTCGAAGAGGATCTCGCCAAATTGGCGGAAAGCCGGTCGAGCATCGATGGGCTGGTTACCGGGCAGGTCGAGAAACTGGCCGAGGGTCGCGACATTCTCAAGCGCGCGCTCGAGTCCGATCTCAACACGATCAAAAGCGTTATATCGGAGCAGTCCGAAAAGCTTGCGGAAGACCGCTCGATCCTGTCGAAGGCGCTCGAAGACGATCTCGCCAAGCTGGCCGAAAGCCGGTCGAGCATCGACGGGCTGGTTGCCGG